>CAZVZT010000013.1:3471-17119 GCA_964631515.1 uncultured Nitrospinaceae bacterium | reverse complement strand
ATCTAAAGATTTAAAAAAATATTTTCAGACTAGTTACTGTAAAAAAAAGAAAGGGAGAGTGTTAGGGTTTTTTTTGGGTAAGGATCAACCGGGAATAATTTGTGTTCCGACCCCTTCTTCGGTGAGCAGTTCGAGGAGGAGGGCGTGCTTGACGCGTCCATCGATGATATGGGTTTTGCGCACGCCTAACTTAAGAGCGTCGAGACAGCAGGTGACCTTGGGAAGCATCCCGCCATGGATGATCCCCGATTTGATTAGCTTGTTCGCTTCCTTTCGCGTGAGTTCAGAAATGAGCTTTTTGTTTTTGCGCTGGACCCCTTCAGTATCTGTCATCAAAATCAGTTTTTCAGCCTTAAGTGCCGAGGCAATCTCGGCAGCGACGAAGTCGGCATTGATATTCAAGGTTTCTCCTTCGGTTCCTTTTCCGGTTGGGGCGATGACAGGGATGAACCCGTTTTGATCAAGGACTTCGAGTATTTTCGGGTTAACTTTGGTGATTTCCCCGACCAACCCCATATCGATGATCTCAGGTCGGTCGGTCTCCGGCGAGTGTTTGACCCGTTTGTGCCGTTTGGCATGAATAAGGTCACCGTCTTTTCCTGAAATACCTACGGGGTTGACGCCATGGCGGTCGATGAGAGAGACGATTTCTTTGTTGACCTTTCCGCCGAGCACCATTTCCACCACATCGATCATTTCTTTATTGGTGATACGTTGCCCATCGACGAATTCGGACTGGATTCCGAGTGAGTCGAGTGTTTTACCAATCTGGGGACCGCCGCCATGGACAATCACAGGGTTGATGCCGATGTATTTCATCATGGATACATCTTGGGCGAAGCTTTCCTTTAATTTATCTGAAACCATGGCATTGCCGCCGTATTTGATGACGACGGTTTTCCCGTAGAAGGTTTTGATAAAAGGCAAAGCTTCGAGTAGGGTTTCGGCCTTCCGGATTTGTTTTTTCATGGTTGGGTCACAGGATATAACGGCTGAGGTCTTCGTCTTGGACGATGTCCCCGAGTTTTTTTCGAACCTTTTCGGCGTCGAGTTTAAGGGTTTGCCCGGAAAGGTCGGGTGCGTCGAAGGAAATGTCTTCAAGCAATTTTTCAATGATGGTCTGCAGTCGACGTGCTCCGATATTTTCGGTGCGTTCGTTGACCGTGGCTGACATCTGTGCAATTTCGCGTATAGCGTCTTCGGTGAACTCCAGCTTCACTTTTTCGGTATTCAGCAGTGCAATATACTGTTTGACTAGTGCGTTGTCGGGTTCCGTGAGAATGCGGACAAAGTCGTCTTTCGTGAGTGAGTCGAGTTCGACGCGAATAGGGAACCGTCCTTGAAACTCTGGAATAAGGTCAGAGGGCTTCGATGAATGAAACGCTCCTGCTGCGATGAATAGGATATGGTCGGTTTTGACGATACCGTGACGAGTGTTGATGGCGGATCCTTCGACGATGGGTAGCAGATCGCGTTGAACGCCTTCACGGGAAACATCCGGGCCCTGTGTTCCCTGGCGGCCAGCAATTTTATCGATTTCATCGATGAAGATGATGCCACTCTGTTCCGTTCGTTCCAGCGCTTCCTGTGTCGCTTTATCATGGTCGATCAGTTTCTCTGCTTCCTGACGACAAAGCACCTTGAAGGCATCGGGAACTTTCATTTTTTTTTGCTTGGTTTTTTTTGGCATGAGGGAACCGAGCATATCCTTTATATTGTCCCCCATGCCTTCCATCCCGGCGCCAAAGACCTCAACCGGGGGACTGGATTTCTCCTGAGTTTCCACTTCGACCATGCGTTCGTCGAAGCGACCCTCCTTGAGGTATTGAGAAAATTTTCCACGCGTGTTGTCGTAATGCTGTTTTCCTAACTCGTCCATGCCCGGATCGTCCTGTGGGCGGCTGTGTCCTGGGGGTGGAGGTAGAAGCAGGTCGATTAATTTCTCTTCTGCGAGCGTCCGGGCTTTTTCTTGGACTTCTTTTTCCATTTCCCCCTGAACCATGTTTTTGCTGAGTTCGACCAGATCGCGGACCATGGACTCAACGTCACGCCCCACATAACCGACCTCGGTATATTTGGAGGCTTCGACTTTCATAAAAGGCGATTTGGTAAGCCGGGCCAAACGCCTGGCGATCTCGGTTTTGCCGACGCCCGTGGGTCCGATCATGAGGATATTTTTTGGGGCGACTTCGTTACGGATGTCTTCGACCAACTGCTGGCTTCGCCATCGGTTGCGCAGAGCAATCGCCACAGCCCGCTTGGCTTTGTTTTGCCCTACGATAAATTTATCCAACTCTGCCACTGTTTCTTTCGGAGTCAGAGATGCAATAAAATCTTTCCGCGAAACCGGTTGGTCCAGCGTGCTGGTGGTCTGGGTACTCATTACTTATAATTCCTCGATGGTGAGGTTGGAGTTGGTGTAAACGCAGACTGACTGGGCGATGTCCATAGCCTCTTCAACGATTTCGCGTGCATTGAGGTTGGAATGTTTGATCAGAGCTTTGGCCGCCGACTGGGCAAACATCCCTCCGGATCCAATAGCGAGAATACCGTCGTCGGGTTCGATTACATCGCCGTTGCCTGAAATCAGGAACGACTGGTCCTTATCGGCGACAATCAGCATGGCCTCAAGTCGGCGCAGTAACTTATCCGTGCGCCAGTCCTTGGCAAGTTCTACGGCCGATCGCGCGAGGTTTCCTTGGAATTTTTCCAGCTTCTCCTCGAACCGAGCGAACAGCGCAAACGCGTCTGCCGTGGCCCCGGCGAAGCCACCGATCACCTTGTCGTGATACATGCGCCGTACCTTGTTGGCAGAATGCTTCATGATGGTATTACCGATACTGACTTGCCCGTCACCTCCCATGGCGAATTTGCTGTTATGTCGTACGGCGAGAATTGTAGTTCCACGCATCATTGATTCCATTGATTAAACGGCCGCCAGTTCACAGGCTGCAGGATTCGAAAGTTTTATTACTCTATATCAATTGTTGGTGAATGACCAGAGGGCCCTGACTTTTTTCGGGCCCTGGGATGGGCCTTGTCATAAGTCTCGAGCAGTCGATCAATAGTGAGGTGAGTGTATTTCTGGGTGGTGGAGAGACTTGCATGTCCCAGCATTTCCTGGATGGTTCGTAGGTCAGCACCTGCTTCCAGCATGTGGGTGGCAAAAGTATGGCGTAATGAATGCGGGGAAATATTTTCTGGAAAATGGTTAGAGCGGATATATCGGGTCATGATCTTGCGCACTCCACGCACGGAGATGGGCCGAGCCCGCTGGTTCAGAAACAAACGGACCGGAATTGGATCCGGTTTCTTTTTCCGCAGATATTCAGTGCGGTGTTCCAGATAATTTTTGATTGCTCCCACTGTTTTTTTACCGAGAGGAAGAAGTCGCTCTTTATTCCCCTTGCCCAGTACCTTGACGCTTCGTTGTTCGAGCTTGAAGTTGTCAGGAGACAGTTCCACCAGTTCGCTAATGCGAACACCCGTACCGTAAAATAACTCCAGAATGGCGCGATCCCGCGCGCCACTGAAGGAGTCAGCCTGAGGTAGATCCAGCAGGCGAAACATTTCATCGACCGATAAGTGGGAAGGGAGTTTGTTTACTTTTTTTGGAATCGGGATTGTTTTTGCAAAGTTGGTTTTGAGGTAACCCTCTCGGCACAAGAACTTGAAAAAAGAACTCAAAGCCGAGAGTTTACGGCCCATCGTGGTTCCAGAATTGGATTGCTCGTAGAGCCGACCCATGAAAGAACGGACGGCCAAGCGGTCAAGCCGATCGATCTGGACCCCAGACTCGTCGCAGGCGTGGCCGGTTTCCCGTAGGAATGCGTCAAACTGAGCGAGGTCGTTGAGGTAGGCTGAAACCGTGTTGGGTGACGCGTTTTTCTCACCGACGAGGTATTTTGTGAACTCTGCGATATGTATATTCAATTATATAACTCCTTTTATATCAATGTATAAAGAAGTGGGTGTGAAGTCAAGACGCGATTAAGTCGGATTTCTGGACTGATGGTCGAACTGGCTGTAATGTTATGGAATGCGGCAGCTTGTAGCCAGTCTCAGGTGACTAGCCAGAAGAGAAAGAAGAGCAGGATGGTGGAGAGAACCACCTGCAGGGCAAAGGGGAACCCGGGACCTGTGAACAGGATGAGCCCCGTGCAGGCACAAAGGATGATGAACGCCAGGGCGATGCGGGTACGGTGTTTTAACACGGAGGGCACGTGATTGATGTTCGGGGGGGACTTTTCCTGTGGGCGGTCTTCTGGGGGCTCGGTCATACGCGGTTTTTATGAAAAGAGTTTCTTCATTTCATCAACGAGCAGAATGTCTTCCACTTCTGCGAACGTATCCTGCGCTGTCATCGAAGCCTCTTCCTTCAGAGAATTGCTATCGTCTGAGCGATCACTCCGTTTGAAACCCAGTCTCGGGTAGGAGTTCAGGTAACCTTGAATGTCCTGCAGGTCGAAAGCACTTTTAATCTCCGCCATAAATTGCTCCAGTACTTCTTCAAGTCGATCTATCTGCTCAAAGGTTGCACGGTAATTTTCGTTGACTGTGATAGCGTAGCTTAATTGAAGTGCCCGATTTCCGAGCGGGAGGTGGTTAGGGTCCGTGGGGTCCCGGTCGGGGTACAGAAAACGGAGCTTATTGTGCGCGGACTTCAACTGGTAGTATACCCGGCTGAACTTTCTGCCGATCAGAAACGCAAGCCCATCCTCGACCCCCTGCTGGCCGGTAATGTCCAAGGCCTCTTCGCAGTACTCCCTGATTTGCTCGGAATTCATAAAACCGCTCCCAGCCTCCAACGAGGCCCATATCTAAACTCAAAGGAAAAATAACAGTCTCAGCATAACCGCACATTATTCCTATATTTTATTTAGGTGTAAACTTTATTTCGCTGGCTTCTCACTGGCTTTACAATAAAACCAAATAAAACAAAGTATTATGGGTGGATGCTGGTGGGCCTGCGGGTCATCGAAAGTCTGCGGGAAAATAAAACCGTGCGCACAAAAAAGCGAGGCGGCGGGTAAATGCATGAAAGAAAGATTCGTTCCCTTTGATAGGGCGAACATGAATGAACCGCATTCCCGCCGAGTACGCTCCTCCGTCGGTGATGAAGTTATCTCCGATCATACAGACCGTAGCAGGATCTTTCAGGTCAAGAAACTTTTTCATCGCTGTTTCAAATCCGTGACGGTTTGGCTTGGGCGGAACGCCGGTTACGATATTGATATTAGAAAATTGTTGAAACCGGTCTTCTGACGCGTTGGTGTATATCGCGACTTTCAGTCCGTTACCGGTCAACTTGCCGATGTGGCGAACCACCTCATCGGAAAATTCTCGGGCATGGTGTGGGCACAAGGTTCCGTCAGCATCGAGCAGAACACCTCGTATGCCGTCGGCCTGCAACAGGTCGATGGGCACGTCTACGAATCGGTTGACAGCCAGGTAGGGCTTAAGTGACCGGGGACAAAAGGGCAGCGATAAGAATCGTAGGACCTTAGCGAAGGTTAGGCCTTCACGCGAAGCGGGCGCTCTGTCTCGCATTGTTTTGGTCATTGAATTATGTGATCATATTTTTACGATTTGAAGCGAAACAAATCGATTATCCCCAGAGAGCGGGGTGAAATACAAATGAAAATGTCATGGGTCACCGGTTGCCTGGTTGGGTTGTGGTTTGTAGTGAGTTCTATCGCCTTTGCGAAGACGGCAGACGAATGGTACGCCGAAGGATTTAAACTGTCCCTTGAGGGGGAAGATGAACAGGCTGTCTCAGCCTACCGCAAAGCTTTGCGACAAAAGCGTGACTGGGCGGAAGTCCATCACGGGCTGGCGGTGCTGTACTTCCGGTTAAAAGATGGGCCCAAAACCATTTTTCACTTGCGCCGGGCTCGGCAGTTCTACAAAGAAAATCCGGGACCACGCTCCCGCCATAACCTTGCAATTGTCCAGAGAAACCTTGATCTAGCTCACACCTTTTTTGACCTAAAGTCCATTGAATTTGAAGAGATGGAATCGTTGAGTCCCCGTGCCGGAAAAGAGCACTGGGAATCCGCTGGAAACGGATTCCTGATTGGTGACCAAGGATATCTGCTGACCCTTCTGCACGGGGTATCAGGCGCGAAGCAAATTCGCGTGCGGTTCCTGGGTGGACCAACAGTTGCGGCCAAGCTAGTGCGCCCATTCATCATTTACGATCTCGCGGTATTGCAGTTGGAGGAGACTGGCGGATATTCCGTAAAAGGTCTACAGTTTGGAGATTCAGCCGGACTCCAGATCGGCGACAAGGTGTATGCGCCGGGCTATGCACAGGCGACGGGCGCGTTACATCCGAAAAGGCTGAAAGGCGTGATTACTCACCTTGAAGCAGTTATGAAGGATGAACGTATTTTGCAGATGGATCTTACTGAGGCTTCCCGGCAGAGCGGGGGACCGCTGTTCAATGACAAGGGGGAGGTTGTAGGAATTATTCTCTCCAAATCTCAGACGATGGAAAACTTTCAGGCCGAGGGACGTATTCCTGAAAATGAGATTGCTCTCAAATCGAGTTACCTCGGTCGGTTACTGCTGAACATTCCGGAGATTCAACTGGGGCGTGCCGGGACTGGCAACGGCGCGAACGAGGATTCAAATGGCAACAGGAAAAGCCTGGTTGTCGTCGAAATCTTAAAATGAATAGGACCTCCTGCTATGTCACCTTGAGTTTATAGAAGGATCTCTGACTTAGGGGTAGTACAAATTCGCCGGGAATAGCTACTTTGAAAATAATATCATTCAGGTAGAAAAAACTTTTATGGTCCGTAGAGTAAAAACAATCCGGAAAAAATATTTTCAGTTGTTTTTCTTGTTGGGTTTGATTTTCGTTTCCTCCACGGCGTCTGGTTCCGAAATTGTTTTGCGCCTTACCGGGAGCTTGGAGTTTCCTGGCATCCTGTCACTGGGAGACCAGGGAGACCGACTGGACCACGTTTGTTTCCTGGGGATGGGCGCGAGAGGTAACCTGGACGATACTTTCCTGGAGTCACTGGCGATAGACAGGGTGCCGGAGGGAGAGTATGCGATCACTAATCCGCTGCCAGAAGAGCGGTGGCCCACGCCCGCTTTTGTTAAATGGGGTGCTCTCCGGTTTGCGCCGCGTTCGAAGGACACGTTCGGGTGGTTTGCAAAACTGGGGAAACGTGGACTTGCCGTGCACGGACGTGATTTTTATCCCCTTGCTTCCAAGATGACACAGAACTCTAAAATGGTGAGGTTTATCAGCGATCGCCTTTTCGAGGAATTGGTGGACGGGTGGGGTGCGTTGCGTATTTCGAACTGGGATATGGGGCGGCTTTACGATTACCACGCGCGTTTTGTTGAAAAGCCCGCCGAATGGAAAGTCCGCGTCGTCATGTCGAATCTGAAAGAAATCCAGAGCACCTGTGAACCCCTAAAGGTTCAGCGCAAACCTGGCGGTCCTCTGGAATGAAGCTATGAGCTCATTCAGGCATCCGGGATCTTTATTGGTGAAGCGGTTGGCGCCTTGGGAAAGGGGTTCGCCCCGCACAGGGAAAGACCCGATTCTATCCGTTTTTGCCCCCTGAGCCCCCGCCCTTTCAGTCTCCTGAAAATCTACGGGAATTTCCCCGATTTTACCCGTCGAAGTCATTGACAAAATTCGGAAATTGCCTACAATACAGCCTCGCTAATCCGGATATAGGGCTAGGCTGCGCCCAAGGTGCGTTCCTCCCGTGATGTCCTCATAACAATTTGATTCATAAGGTGGGGGCGCCTTATGCTGTCGTTTTGATAACACCCAATAATATTTAGAAGGCAGGAGATTAAAATGCAAATCACCGGCATGCTTTGGGGCAGGAAGTTATTGGACCTGGTGGAATATCCTCATTCCGAGGTGCGGGGTCCAGAACTGAGTGTCGATGAAATTAAAGACATGATCAAAAGGCACGGCGAGATTTTTATCAAACCCGTATTTAAGGGAGGCGTGGGTAAAAAGGGGAAATCCGGACTCATCGGACGCGCCAAAAATATCACCGACGCGCTCAAAGAGAAGGAAAGACTTTACTTTGCTGAGCACCACCATAACAACGCGGTGGCCAAGTCTGACGGTATCACGTACGAAGCGGCGGTTCCTGCCGATTATGAAGTCTATTTTTCTATTGCTGATAATACCAACTACCGCGCCCCGGCCATGACGCTCACCCATCACGGCGGGGTGGATATCGAAGAGTTGCCACCGGAAAAAATTGCGGTAGTACCGTTTGATCCGCTGACCGGGCTCAAAGCATTCCATGTGTCCAATGCGTTGGCTGACTTGGGTGCCCCGACGCCGATCATCAGCCCGCTGGTACAGAATCTGCCCCGATTGTGGGACCTTTATAACAACTACGGGATGACGATGCTTGAGCTTAACCCTATCCGCATGATGCCGGGGAAGGGTGGACGCTATGCGCCGATTGCCTGTGACTTCAAGTGTGCATTCGACCTGGACGACCCGGCCTGGAAACGGCTAGACCTGCCGCCACACGTGTTTGCGTCCGATTACTCCGAATTCGAGCAGGAGATCAACCAGCTTCGCACCTACCAGGGGCAAAGCGATGTTTACATCATCAACGACAAGGGGAGTATCACTGCACCAACCTTTGGTGGTGGGGCTAATGCCATGGTCACCGAACTTCTTGGCGAGGCTGCGACTATTTCTTCAGATTTCGGCGGTAACCCGCCTTATGAGAAGATGAATGAAATTTCCAAGATTACCTTTAAATACTGGCTTGAGCAGTCCAACGTTTTATTCATTATTGGGGGCAAGGCCAACAATACCGATATCTATGAGACCTTTCGTGCCATAGGCGATGGGCTCCGTTCGTTCTTCCAGACCCACGGACCCCGCCCGCTGTTTGTCGTGGTTGGGCGTGGCGGCCCCAACCTGATTCGCGGTATGGGCTATCTGCGCGATACGCTGGAATCACTGGGAATTCCCTATCGGTTCTTTGGGTTTGATAGCGCCATGTCCGAGGTCATCAACTACGCGATGGACATCAACACGTGGATGATGAACGGAGGCAAGGAAGAGATCATGGCCAAACTGAACATTAAATAAAACCTAACTCATCCGGATCGAAGTAAACAGGAGGTTATTGATAATGCATAAGCAAGGCGTCGGGGAATTCCCCTACTATGTTGGTGTCAATTCACTGAGTGAGCTTGCCACCAAGGAAGACAGGGTGGTCGTGTTGAATATTCTTGGGAAGGAGAGCTCCAGTGTTACCCCCATAAGCCACGATTACTCTGGTGGAAACATTGTATTTGGGACCGGACCCGGCAAGTCCGGGAAATTCCTTCCAACTAAGACGGGGAAAATTCCAGTTTATAACTCCATTAAAGAGGGAATGGAGGCGGGGCATAAATTCAATACGGTGGTTGTTTACTTGCCACCTGCCGGAGTTAAGGACGGGGTGGCCGAAGCCGTGCGCACCAACCCGGACCTCAAAAAAGTTATCATCCTTACCGAGAAAATTTCAGTGAGAGACTCTCGTATCATGCGTGCCATTTGCCAGACCAATGGTGTGGACCTCTTCGGTGGCAACTGTCTCGGGATTGGCGACGCATGGAATCACGTGCGCCTCGGCGGAGCGCTTGGCGGCAACAGTCCGGAAGAGTCCCTCATCAAAGGGTCGGTCGCCGTCTTCTCCAATTCGGGCAACTTCACGACGACCATCGCTGTGTACTTGGCGACGGCAGGATGGGGCACCACCACGTCCATATCCAGTGGCAAGGATGTTTATATCCAGTATGGACCCGAAGAGTTCCTCTACGCCTTAGACAACGACGATCGCTCCCAGGCTGCTGTCATGTACTGCGAGCCGGGTGGGTACTACGAACATAATATTCAAACTGACAAACCTATGGTCGCCTGCGTGGTTGGACGCTGGAAAGCGAATTTGACTAAGGCCTGCGGACATGCGGGATCGCTGGCGGGGTCTGGTGACGATGCCCTGGCCAAGGAAAAGTGGTTCATGGAATACTTCGGCGTTGACAACATCTACACACCAGAAAATCCCGTTGCTTCCAAAAAGGGTGCACTGGTTACCAATATCGCGCACATCCCCGAGGCGCTCACAGCGGTCATGAAACTCAATGGCAAGGATCCCGACTTCAAGCCCAAGGGGAGTCTGTCACTCAAATGCTGGTTTGGCAACAATCAGGGCCTGAACCTGCCAAAGGGATTGGATCTGCCCGTGGTCGAAGCGATTTCGCCTTACAACGAACAGGTCGCTGCACTCGAAAAGCAGGTAGGTGCCCAGTACCGCAGGGAAACTCTCAAGGACGCTAGCGGTGCTTCGATGATGGACCCGAAAACCCAGATTTCTAAAATTCACCAGACCTCGATCCTCGATGCGTCCGAGAAAACCTTTGAGGCCAACCTGGTGTTTGCACTGTGCCGCGAGTATCCATGCGAGTATGGTGAGAAGATCGCTAACATCGCGCTCAACATGTATGTCAACCAGCATGGAATGGCTACCCTAGCGGCGGCTGAGGCTTCACGCGAGGCGGGCAATTCGCCCAATACTGTGGTTTCCGCCGCGGTTGCCATCGTTGGTAAAAAGACGGCGGAGCCGGCGATGGATGCCGCTACGGCACTGGTGGATCTGTTCCAGTACACGAAGCTCAGCGATGCCATGGGTGAGCATGATTACACGGAACAACTGAAAGCCGCGGAAGCGCACAAGGACGCCTTACTTGCCTCAGGTGGCGATCACTGCGCTGATAAGATGTCAGCCTGCTTGGGTGATGGTGCGAAGTCGGTTTTCATCAGGTTCCTGCTCGACTTTGCCAAGCAACAGGGAGGTAAGCCCTCAACCGATGCCATGTTCGCCGCCATCTGGGTCACACTTGGCTGGGGTGGGATGAAGTCCAAAAAAATCACTAAAAATACTCTGGTTCGCTTGCCGTGGTACTCCCGTATCTACAGCACCATCGTGGGTGTTGCTGCTTCAGCCGACAGGCATGGCGAAGACAACCTTTGTGGCGTCAAACTGGAAGATCTGATTCCAAAATTCAGCTTCACCCGCACCGCGTTCCTTGCGCTTATGGGACGCGAGCCAAGCGATGACGAGTTATTTGAATTCCAAGTTCTGCTGGGACTCATCATTACCAACGGACCGGGAACGATCTCGGCACAGGGCGCCAAGGGCGCGGTGAGCGCCGACGGACCCGAAATGCCTGGCCGAGTGCAGGTCAATAAGGCGTTCATCGGATTTCTCACGCATACCGGATTTGCCCATGGCGGAAACGGATACGAGGCAGCGGCGTTTCTCATTGAGCAATTCAAGGATACAAGTCTCAAGGCAGCGGATGATAAGAACCACGGTCTCGACCTTGACGCTATGGCCCTGGAATATGCCAAGAAGTATAAGACCTACAAAGCAGAACAGAAAGCTGTCGGCAACCTCGAGTACGCGAAAGTGCCCTGCATCAATCACCCTATCTTCAAAGGCAAGGACGTTAACTTTGACCCGCGCGAGGAGTTCGTGGGAAAACTTTTCGAGGACAAGGGCATCAACAACGTGTTCCTCGATTATTACCATTCTATTGTTAACGCTCTATTCAAAGCTAAAGTTAGCAAGAACGTGTACTGTGTGAACATCGATGCTGTTATTGCTGTCATCTTACTCAAGATGGTGTGGAGTGAGTACAAGGCGGGCAAGATGGTCGAAACGGATATCGAATCGGCCAGTTTTGCAACGTTCCTGTTTGGTCGAATGATCGGATGCGCCGCCGAGATCGATGACCACACTTTCCGGGGTAAGAACATGGACACCCGTACCCCCGCGAGTAAATGTTCCTACGTCGGCTAACGAGGTCACGTCCAGATAGTTGCTGGTTTTATTTGTATCGTTCCACTCCAAAACGATACATCTGGTAGGAGCAGTCTTTGGGGATGTTTCCCTTCTTGAGGCAGAGCTCGATCTGCCTTTCCGCAGTATCAATTCCTTCTAGGTCGGGTAGCAGGATTCCCTGCTGCTTTTCGTAACGGATGGATAACCCGTATCGTTTAGGGTCCAATTCTGAAGCATCTTTGATGGCTTCCAGAGGGGTAAGTACGTCCACGGAGAACTCTAAACTATCGAGTTCATTTGTTGAAATTGCCTCGAATCGCGGGTCACGAGTTGCTGCGCTAATGGCATTATGGATAATTTCTTCTGCTAGATTCTTCTGGGTTGGGGTGACGGTGCCGATGCATCCGCGTAGCTCATGATTCTTCCTTTTCTTGACGGAAACGAAGACGCCAGATTTACGATTCATACCGTCGGGAAGTTTTGAAGGGCAGGGTGGCGGGACTCCTTCGGCCAGGTAATGCCGGATGGCTTGAATGGCTAATCGGACGTAGAACTCGGGATGCGAACCCATAATCCTATTGTAGGCCGCGAGGTCTTTACGCGCAAGAGACAGGGAACTGAAACGTTGAAACAGGGGGGATCAGGATCGGACGACTGCATGCCGCTCGTAAATATAGTCCGCAACGGCATCTAGCGATTTTATGATTTCGGGCTGCGAGAAAGCGACGCTTCTTAGCGCTGCTTTAGCCTGACCGATATTTTTGCATGCGAGATTGAGGGTGTATTCGATCGATTTTGTTTCGCGCATGCGTTCGAGGATGTAGTTAAACTCTTTCCACGTGATGTTTTCGTTTTTCACGAAGCCTTCGATTTCTTTTTTAAGGCTCTGTTCCGAGTTCTGGTATAGGTGCAGGAGCGGCAGGGTGACGTGTCCTTCTTTGAGGTCGATTCCCGGCGGTTTGCCGAGCGTATCCTCATCGCTGTCGTAGTCCATGGCGTCATCCATCAGTTGAAAAGCCATGCCGAAATGCGTGCCGAAATCGACTAGGGCTTTTTCCTGTTCTGGGCTGGCCTCGGCCAAGATCGCGGCCATTTCGCAACTCACATACATCATGGACGCGGTTTTACGCCTAATCACGTCCAAGCAATGCTCTTCGGACACGGTCAGCTTGCGCGCGTGGCTGTATTCGAGCATGCCGCCTTCGACCAGGAGTTTTGTGGCTTCAGAAATGGACTTGATGATTCGCGAATCGCAGTCCCCGGCCAACATGAGAATCGCCCGCGAAATGAGAAAGTCTCCCACGAGAATGCTGGCGTCGCTTCCCCATTTGGAGTTGACCGTTTCGTGTCCGCGCCGGACCGTCGATTCGTCAACCACGTCGTCGTGGAGCAGGGTTGCGGCGTGGATGTACTCGACCACACAAGCGTGACGGATGGCGCGCTCATCGACTTCACGCCCACACAACTGGGCACCGAGCATAAGAAGAAGTGGGCGGATGCGTTTCCCGCCGTTTTTCATCAGGTAATTGCTGATGCCGGGGATAAGCGGGATGTCCGACTGGTAATTTTGTCGGATTGCACGCTCCACCCGTGAAAGATCTTCTTTGAAAAGCTGCGTAACGTCGTTAAAATCCATAAATTGACCCCGTCGTCAAAGGGGGTTCAGGAATCCGAGGAAAGTCAGGCGAACTTCCTATAGCCGACTGTTTTTTCTGCTTTTTCAGGTAAGAAAAGGCATCATTGTTAGGTGAATTTCACTCTTTTGTCAAGCCAATTATGGGTATGGCGTGGCTCAGTATCGCGCTACT
>CAZVZT010000013.1:0-3371 GCA_964631515.1 uncultured Nitrospinaceae bacterium | reverse complement strand
GTTCAGTACGTTCGTCTGCAAGAAAATCGGGGTGTGTCCGGTGCACGAAATACCGGACTGAGCCGGGCTGTCGGACGCTACATCTGTTTTCTGGATTCAGACGATTTGTGGTGCGAAAGAAAACTGGAAGTTCAGGTGGGTTGGATGGAGTCAAATGCGGATTGCCGGGTGTGCTACACCGATGAGATATGGATTCGACGCGGTGTGCGCGTGAACCCGATGAACAAGCACCGCAAATATTCTGGTGATATTTTTCGCCACTGCCTGCCCCTTTGCATTGTGAGCCCATCTTCGGCCATGCTTCGTGCGTCGCTATTCGACGAAGTCGGTGCCTTCGACGAATCGCTTCCCGCCTGCGAGGATTACGACCTGTGGCTTCGCATTGCCGTGAAATACCCGTTTCATTTTATTGAGGAACCCCTTATCATCAAGCAGGGTGGCCATTCTGACCAGTTGTCCAGAAAATACTGGGGTATGGATCGGTTTCGCGTTGCCGCCTTGGAAAAACTCCTCGTTTCCAATACGCTCGAAGGGGAACGATTGACCTTAGCCCGCGAAACTTTGGTGAAAAAATGCAAAGTTCTAGTTCGAGGTTTCGCCAGACGCGACAAGGCAGAGGATCAACGTCATTACCTCTCCCTCATGAAAAAATATGGTTAAGAATTTCCACAAGGTCTCCATTGAATGTTTTACAGGCTTGCTATCGCCTGCCTCTTAAAAACAAAACTAGTCACATGACAAGCGTGAATTTTTCAAGGTGTCGTTATGAAGCAGGCTCTATTCCGTAGCCTAATATTTGCGCTCCTATGGGCGGGTTTTGCGGATGTTTCCGTCACAGCGCAGGAAAAGCCCAGCGAGGCGATGGATCGCATCCGGTCCCATTGCATCACCATTCTGGAGCAGGCGATGAAGAGCGAAAATGCTTTTATTCGCAGTGCTGCCGCCCGGGCCGCAGGGGAGTCGGAAGACCCCGCTCTCATTTCTTTCCTCAAAAAGGCCGCGCAAGACTCCTATCACACGACCCGCTTGTTTGCGCTTCAAGGAATGAAAACAATTTCGACCGCAGAGGCGCGCTCTCTGGCACTTCGTATGACCCGCGATCAAAACGTTTGGGTCCGCGGAGCCGCTGTGGAAATGCTGGGTGACCTGGGTGACGGTGCTTCGGGAAAGTTTATCCGTCCTTATCTTGAGGCGCCGGACCGTGCCGTACGCTACGCCGCTGCAGGTGCGCTTTTCAAGCTGGGTGATCGGTCCGAGTTGGACGTACTGCTTGACGGAATCAAGGGCGGCAATTCGACGGATCGGTACCAAGCTATCGGCTACCTCGGTAAAATTGGCACTGAAGAGGTGACTCCTTACTTAGTTCGCCTGCTGGAAGACGAAGAAGACGAAATTGTGTTTTACAGTTTGAAGGCTATCAGTAAGAACGTTGACAAAAGTATCCTTGCTCGGTTGACCCAGCTTACCGGGCACCACAACCCATCGGTGCGTTATCAGTCGGCTTTAGTTCTGGGCGAATTGGGTGGGGTGTCCGGGCTCGAAACGCTTCGTTCTCTTTGTTCCGATAGCGATTCGATGGTCAGGTTGTCTGCGGCGGTAGCGCTTAGTAGGAGAGGATCGGATGATTGTCAGGATGTTTTCGTCGCAGCGCTCAAAAATCCTGATTACGCCATTCGCAGTACTGCCGCCAGAGTTCTGGGTAAGACCGAACTTCCCAGCCGAGAACAATTGCTTGCAATAGCTCTCGGCGACAAGAATATACGCGTGCGTACCTCGGCCACACGCGCTGTTGGGATGATGGGCGGACACAAAGCGTTTCAATTGCTTTTGAACCGGTTGGAGGATTCGGAGGAAGTGGTCCGCGCTTATGCCGCGGGCAACTTAATTAAAGTGATGAAATAGTTAAGGGGCCTTCCCCTAAGACGCTCTCCCATGATATGAGCGGGAGGGGGGCGGTTTCTTTGCGTGCATTGTACCTCTGCGGTAAAACACAACTCATACGTTTAATGAGCTTTTTTCGATGGTGAATTTTTTTCTCAAGCGGGTGTTGCACGGGGTGCCGGTGTTGATTGTAGTGGCCACGCTTACCTTTGTAATCATGCGGCTGGTTCCCGGCGGTCCATTCGACGAAGAAAAGAAACTTCCCCCTGAAATTCTCGCCAATATTCAAGCCAAGTACCATCTGGACAAACCCATTGCTGTTCAATACTTGCTTTACATGAAGCAGTTGGCTCAAGGCGACATGGGGCCTTCATATAAATACGTCGGACGCGATGTTACCGATATTTTAGCCGATACCTTCCCCGTCTCGATTACGCTGGGTTTGTTGGCGTTGCTCGTCGTGGTCGGGCTAGGCATTCCTGCGGGTGTGTGGTCGGCCTATCGCCAGAACTCGGCAGCCGACCGGATATGTGTGTTTCTGGCGACGTTAGGGATTTCCGTGCCCAGTTTCGTTTTTGGCACGGTGTTGGTGTGGATGATCTCTCACAAACTACACTGGCTTCCACCCGCATTGTGGGAGGGGCCACGTTATATGATTCTCCCAGCGCTAGCACTGGGGGCGCCTTTTGCCGGGTACATTGCTCGGTTGACCCGTTCGGCGGTGCTGGAAGTGCTGGCCTCCGACTACATCCGCACTGCACGTGCTAAAGGACTCAATGAATCGGTCGTTCTGCTCAAACACGCGCTGAAGAATTCGATCTATCCTATTGTTTCTGTAATAGGGCCGCTCACCGCCGGACTAGTGACTGGGTCGTTCGTGATCGAGTTTATATTTTCCATTCCCGGAATGGGAGGTTTCTTCATTACAGCGGTTACCAATAGGGATTATCCGCTGATCATGGGAGTGACTCTGGTTTACGCTGTATTGATCGTCCTCGCCAACATTGTGGTCGATATGATTTATATGTGGCTCGACCCGAGAGTCAGGGTTTAAGAAATGGCTTTGATTTCTGGAAGAGTTGATTTCACCCAATTTATGACTTGACGGTTGATGCGAGCCGTTTATTTAGTTGCTAGAAAAGGGCTTTTACTATGAACTGGTTGTCCAAATTGAGCGCCGTGTTTCTTATAGTTGTTTCGCTGGCGGCAGTGTTTGCTCCTTGGGTGGCGCCGTATTCCTATGAAACGCAGAACACGCTCAATACATTGGCTGCGCCGAGCTCGGATCACTGGATGGGAGCCGACCGACTGGGACGCGATTTATTTTCGCGCCTCATTTATGGGGCGCGGGTTTCCCTGTTCATCGGTGTTTCAACGACCCTGCTCGCACTTTTGATCGGTACAGTTTACGGGGCCATTTCTGGATATATTGGGGGAAGAACCGACAACGTGATGATGCGGTTTGTCGATGTGGTGTTCGCCCTTCCCGA
>CAZVZT010000012.1:8795-18478 GCA_964631515.1 uncultured Nitrospinaceae bacterium | reverse complement strand
GGGCGGCCCGAGGGCCGGATCATCCGCATCCTAGAGCGCACAACCTCCTCCCTAATCGGTTTATTCGAACCACTCGACCGCGACGGATGGGTTGTCCCCATGGAGGAAAAATATTTCCACGATATTTTCGTCCCTGCAAAAAATAAGCATGGTGCTAAGCGCGGACATGTCGTTGTCGTCGAGATCACCTCCTATCCGGCGAAGCACCAGCCCCCAATAGGAGATGTCACAGAAGTCTTGGGGTACTCCAACGACCCACAGGTGGAATTGAAATCCATCTTCCGTAAGTTTGGAACGCGCACGGATTTCCCTCCCAACGTTATAAAACAAGCGGAACAGGCCACAGCACTCTTTGACAAAGAGGAACGGGAAAAGCGCCGTGACCTGACAGACCAGATCGCGTTCACCATCGACGGCGAAACCGCGAAGGATTTCGACGACGCTGTTTCCCTGAATCTCACTGATGCAGGGTATCTCTTGGACGTTCACGTTGCCGACGTGAGTCATTATGTAACAAAGGACTCGGCCCTTGACAAGGAAGCCCTAGAACGCGGCACGAGCATTTACTTCCCCAATGGGGTCATCCCTATGCTTCCCTTCGGGTTGTCCAATGAAGCGTGTAGCCTCAAACCTGATGTGGAACGGTTAACGATGACCGTACGCATCGAATTTGATCGTGAAGGAAACGTACTTGAATCAAAGTTCTTCAACTCTATCATCAAAAGCTGTGCCCGATTCACCTATACCGAGGTGGCTCACCTCATCGAAAAAGGAGACACTAAAAACCATTACGGGAAGACCATGGGTGTTTTAAAACAGATGCACAAGCTCAGCCGGATTCTGCGAAAGCGCAGGTTTGAGTCTGGAAGCGTCGATTTCCAGATACCCGAACCGGAAATTCACATGGACTCCGAAGGGCAGGTGAAACGAATTACCAAGGCTGAACATAACGATGCACATGAAATGATCGAAGAGTTCATGCTGGCCGCCAACCAAGCAGTGGCGCGTTATCTATTCGAACAGAAAACTCCCTCTATCCATCGCATCCACGAAGCGCCGGATGAAAATAAGATTGCTGCGTTCCAAGAATTCATCGACGGATTTGGCCTCCGCCTACGCTCGACTCGCACCGTGCGGTCGGTCGACCTGCACAACCTACTCAGAAAAGTTCGTGACCGACCGGAAGAGCGTGTGATCAACACCTTGCTCCTCCGTACAATGAAGCGCGCTCAGTACTCAGAAAAAGGTCTAGGCCATTTTTGTCTAGGGTTCGACCACTATACTCACTTCACGTCACCCATCCGACGTTACCCCGACCTGATCACGCACCGTTTACTCAAGGCCTGTCTCACCCGAAAGCGTTCCGCGCGGGAAAAGAAATGTCTCGCAAAAGAAATGAAAGAAATTTCGGAACAGTCATCAATCAAAGAGGAGAAGGCCATGGAGGTCGAACGGGAAGTTAACGATCTGCGTCGCGTTCAGTTTATGGCCGACAAGGTAGGAAAAACTTTTTCCGGACTCATCGTCAGCGTCACCCCATTCGGATTTTTCGTGGAGTTAACGCAAGTATTCGTGGAAGGCTTGGTGAGAATATCAAGCCTAACCGACGATTACTACATCTACATAGAACCAGAACACAAATGGCGTGGCCAGCGCCGACATAAAGTTTACCAGATCGGCGATTGCGTTAAAGTGCGCGTGGCCGAGGTCAGTCTGACTCTGCGCCGAATCGATCTAAAGCTCCAGCAATCGCTTTAAGGCAGAAGATAACGCCCTAAACTGCCACGCGGGAATTTTGCCGATTCCAAGCTATCTCGCACGCACCTGGAATGATAGCTAGCGCCTGCCTCACCATGTCCCGGATAAAAGAGGTTCATTCATCGACGACTACACGCCCGTGACTGTGGAGGTAGACCCCCACAGCGCCTAAGTTCAAGAAGCATGCACCAATTCAGGTTGTGGTTTGAAACAGAATTTGTTATAAAATCCCTTTCCACGGAACATTTTTTCGAGGTGACTGAAAATCATGGCAACGCTGGAACAAGTACAAACGCATATTAAAAAAGCTCAATCCGCTTTCGACGATTTAGAAAAAAAAGCTGATGACCCGAAAGACAACCCAGAAGTCAAACAAAAGAAGAAAAAGTTGAAACGTCTGCAACGTAAAGCTTCCAAAATGGCAGCCACTGCACAGATGGTCGAAGAAAAGAAGAAACCGAAAAAGGAACGCAAAAAGGCCGCCGAAGGCTAAGCATCCATATCAACCCGTCTGCCCCCTCCATGCCCGGTAAATTCAACATCGACAATATTGCCCAATTGGCGCGACTCAAACTCACCGACGCGGAAAAAGAACGGCTTGGCAGACACCTTGAACAAATTATCGAATATATCGATCAGCTCAACCGGCTAGACACCGAAGATGTGGAGCCGACGTCCCACGTTCTTCCCATACATAACGTATTCCGTGAAGATGAAGTCTCCCAATCTGACGCCGCGCCAGACTACCTAGCAGGCTCGCCCTCACACCAAAAGGGCCATTACGAAGTTCCCAAGATCATCTGATCCTGACCATGCATCGAAAAACCATCCTTCAGGCAAAAGAAGACCTCAAACAAAAAAAGTACTCCGCAGTTGAGCTGACAGAAGCAGTCTACCAGCGTATCGATGACGTCGAGTCAAAAGTACAAGCATACATTCACCTAACAAAGAAACAGGCCCTGGAACAAGCACGGGAAGCCGACCGCAGGCTAAGCGCAGCGGAAGAAGCGCCGCTCCTCGGCATCCCCATCGCATTGAAGGACTTGATCTGCATGCAGGAGACCCGCACCACCTGCGCATCAAAAATTTTAGATCAGTTCACCTCTCCTTACGACGCCACAGTGGTGAAGCGGTTGAAAGAGGCCGGTGCAGTAATTGTAGGCAAAACCAATATGGACGAATTTGCCATGGGCTCTTCTACCGAATCCGCATGGCACCACCCGTCGATGAATCCGTGGAACCTTGAACGAGTTCCTGGTGGATCAAGCGGCGGGTCTGCCGTCGCTGTCGCTGCCAACGAATGCATAGGAGCACTTGGAAGCGATACTGGCGGATCGATCCGGCAACCCGCAAACTTCTCTGGCGTAACCGGACTCAAACCCACCTACGGCAGGGTATCCCGGTTTGGACTCATCGCATTCGCGTCATCATTGGACCAGATCGGCCCTATGACCAAAACCGTCGCTGACTCGGCTCTCTTAATGAACGTGATCAGCGGAAAGGACCCGCTTGACTCCACTTCTGCCGATGTGGAGCGACCCGATTTCATGAAATCACTGGAACGAAGCGTTTCCGGGCTGAAGATGGGTATTCCGAAAGAGTACTTCACATCGGGAATCGATCCGGAAGTGGAGCGCTCTGTTCAGGAAGCTATTAAAACTCTCGAATCGCTGGGGATGGAAAAGGTAGAAGTTTCCCTGCCACACCTAGAGTATGCAGTGGCGACGTATTACATCATCGCCTGTGCTGAGGCAAGCACTAACCTGTCACGCTACGATGGCGTTAAATACGGGTACCGTTCGGAAAAGAATGACAACCTACTGGACATGTACATGAACACGCGAGAAGAAGGATTCGGCGAGGAGGTGAAACGCCGTATCATGCTAGGAACGTTCGTTCTCAGCTCAGGCTACTACGACGCATATTACCTGAAGGGACAAAAAGTTCGAACGCTCATCAAACAGGATTTCGAAAACGCATTTCAGAAATCCGACGTGATTGTCGCTCCCAACGCTCCAATCACCGCGTTCAAACTGAAGGAACGTATAGACGACCCGCTCAAGATGTATTTGTCGGATATTTGCACAATTTCAGCCAATCTGGCAGGCATTCCGGGAATGTCGGTCCCTTGCGGGATTTCAAAAAGCGATGGAATGCCCATCGGAGTCCAGTTGATGAGCAAACACTTTGATGAAGAAAGTCTTATTGCCGTTGGCCACCGATTCCAGCAAACTACTGACCATCACCTTAGACAACCCCCGTTATAGAGCCCCGTAGAACCTCACCAAAACCGACACACAACTGATTGCTGTCTCAGAGAAAACGGGAAGTTTCTTCCCAGTGAGGGAGGCAGTGATTAGAAAACGTTTCTTAGGGAAAGGCTTGCAAGATCCATCGGGAAAGACCCAGTTCTATTTTTTTTGATGCTGTTCGCTGCAGTGGCCGGAGTGCTTGCCTCCTACGGACTCCATGATCCTATGGACACCGTATCAGTCGACAGTTGAGGGCAGGCGAGAAGACACCTCTACCCAAGAAGTTTCCCGCGGTCGAAGCAAACCATAAGCCGGGTTCTGTTCCCTTCTGCCAGACAAGTCCAGCATCGAGGCGGTGGTCATCAATCTAGGCCTGCCGTTACCAGCAGGCTCAAGCAATCAACCCGAAAGCATCGGGCGGGCCGCCCTCAAGCACTTTCCTATTTGATCTTGCTCCGGATAGGGTTTGCCAAGCTACCGTCGTCACCGACGGTACTGGTGAGCTCTTACCTCACCTTTTCACCTTTGCCGCCGACGAAAGGTCGCCCTATCGCCGGGTAGGCCGTATCTTTTCTGCGGCACTTTCCTTAGGGTCACCCCCACTCCGCGTTACGGAGTATCCTACCCTGTGGAGCCCGGACTTTCCTCTCTCCCGGCCTAAAA
The DNA here is from genome assembly GCA_964631515.1 of uncultured Nitrospinaceae bacterium. Classification (GTDB taxonomy): domain Bacteria; phylum Nitrospinota; class Nitrospinia; order Nitrospinales; family VA-1; genus CAJWLY01. The sequence continues at coordinate 13,805 of CAZVZT010000012.1, read as the reverse complement.
ACCGGGACAGCGACCACCTGGTTTACTTCGGAACCGCGGTTTCCGACTGTTCTATCCAGTACAGGTAGCGCAAACAATGTTGACATTGGATGATGGTTTCACCGATCTTGATGTCTATGGCCTGCTGGGGAAGGATTTGCTGATAGCAGCCTTGGCATACGGTATCCTGAATGCCGACTACCGCTAATCCGTCACGAGCCTTGGCGACCTTCTGATATTGTCCTAGCCACTTGGTTTCAATAGCTCGAGCCACCTCTGCACTCCGGGCTCGATTCACCCCTAATTCTTTTTCACTCCGGGCCATTTCGGCTTCTTTTTTCGATTTGTAAACGTTGAACTTATCCTCCTCTTCCTTGCACAGAGCCTGAAGCTGGGGGACCACCTTCTCTTTTGCCTCTAGTGTTTCCATGAGTTCCAACTCATTGTCTTCCAATACAGAAATTTTTTCTTTTATTGTGTCAACCTCGGTCAGAATCGCGGTGTATTCCTTGTTGGTTTTGACCAATGGAAGTTTAGTCTTGGTTTTGGCAATATGATCGTTCTCGGTCGCTACATCCAGCTCCAGATCTTTCCGTTTTTTCTGCGTCTCGGCGATATCGTCCTGCGCCGCTTTCAATCGATTTTGCCTTTCCTGAAGGTCAGATTTTCCAGCTTCGATTTGTTTTGGAATGCGAGCTTGACTCTTTTCCAGTTCAGCAATTTCACTATCAATTTTCTGAAGCTCAATCAGGTACTTCAGTTGAGGATTCATTAAAATAAAAGCTCCCGGGTCACCAAAAAACCACGCATTTTTCGAATTTGTTACTCAAACACAACGAAAACAGAAGAGATTTTTCAGCCCCCCTCTTACATCCCTTGGAGAGGGGGCTTTTTCCCTTTCCGACCATGCAATTGTGTTTGGATTTCGCTCAGAAATCTAGCACGGCGATTAATGGATTGCAAACTTTTCCAGAAAAGCGGGAAGGACCGTAGTAATCGAAAGGGCTACTTTTTCAAGCACGTTTAGTTTGAGCGCGCTCAGCCCAGTAGACGAGGAAAACGCTGGCAATAAAAATGGAGGAGTAGGTTCCGACCATCACACCGACTAGCAGAGCGAAGGAAAAGTCATGGATGATCTCGCCACCGAGAAAGAACAGGGCCACTACAACCAGCAGAGTAGTGCCAGAAGTGAGGATCGTGCGACTTAGGGTTTGGTTGATGCTGTTGTTGATGACCTCAACCAGTGGTGTTTTGCCTTTGCGCCGCATATTCTCCCGGATCCGGTCGAACACGACGATGGTGTCATTAAGGGAGTAACCGATGATAGTCAGGAACGCAGCCACGATCACCAAGGTAAATTCCTTATCATAAAGAGAAAACGCTCCCATGGTGACCAACACGTCATGGATGAGGGCGATGATTGCGGCGATGGCATATTGAAGTTCGAACCGCCAGGAAATATAAATAACGATCCCGATGATCGCGTAGATAATCGAAAGGACTGCTTTTTCCCTGAGGTCTCGCCCCACCTTAGGCCCGACCATCTCCACACGTTCGACCACAATTGCCTCGGAGTTGAATTTCCCAGCCAAGCTATTTTTAACCTGTGTTCCCACCTCTTCCAGTTTCTCTTCGGACCGCTGGACGCGAATCAGAATATGGTTTTTCGAGCCGAACTCCTGAATCGTACTATCCCCCAAGCCAATCGTTTTGAGTCCATCTCGAATCTCTTCAATAGCTGGCGGTTTCTCAAATTTGAGTTGCACCAGAGTGCCACCCGCAAAGTCGATGCCGTATTTTAGTCCGCCGTGAATGATGACGGAGACGATCCCGATTAGAATGAGAATAGCCGACAAACTGATCGCTGTCTGCTTTTTCCCCATAAAATCGAATTCGGTTTGACGCTTGAAGATTTCCATAAAACCTCAAAAAGATAAATAAACACCCCGGAACACCGGGAGTTCATGCCCGACAAAGGCATTCCAACATAGCACCTGTTTTCAAGAAACAGATCTAAATACTGATCCGGGAAATTTTTTTTCGGCTCATGGTAGAGTCGAAAATAACCCGACTAACAAACACAGCCGTGAACATACTCGCGGCTATTCCGATACACAGCGTGATAGCAAACCCCTTGATCGGCCCGGTTCCGAACTGGAAAAGAACCACGGCAGCGATAAAGGTGGTGATGTTGGCGTCAACAATCGTGCTCAAGGCCTTAGCATACCCGGCATCGATCGCCGCACGAACAGTTTTGCCAAGACGAATCTCTTCGCGGATGCGCTCGAACACCAGCACGTTTGCATCGATGGCCATGCCCACAGTAAGCAGGATTCCCGCAATACCCGGCAAGGTAAGCGCCGCACCAAAATAAGCCAACGCACCGAGCAGAAGGACCAGGTTCAACAATAGTGCGACTACCGCCACAATACCGGACAGTTTGTAATAAATGACAATAAAAACCAGAACCAGGATCAACCCAAGCAGAATGGAACGAACACCCTGTTCGATAGAATCTTTCCCCAGAGAGGGGCCAACCGTCCGGTTTTCGAGAATCACAACCGGCGCCGGTAACGCACCCGCGCGTAAAACGATGGCCAGATCGCGGGCCTCTTCAGTCGAAAATTGACCAGTAATCTGCGCGCGCCCGCCTGGAATCTCCTCTTGTATCACGGGCGCGGAATAGATACTGTCGTCCAGAACAATTGCCAGTCGCTTTTTTACATTTTCCCGGGTAAGTTCCTGAAATATCATGGCACCAACACTGTTGAACGTAAGCGCCACATAGGGTTCGTTGAATTCCGAATCGTAGCGTACCTCAGCGCTGCTCAAGGTTTCTCCGGTGAGCACGGTTCGTTTCTTAACGAGGTAAGGAACTCTGGAAACCTCACCGGTTTCTTTATTCTCGTCACGCTTGTAAAGAATTTCGTCCCCTTCTGGAACTGATCCACTCAGTGCAGTTTCCGCACTGATCGATTCGTCAAGTAGCTTGAATTCAAGCTGAGCGGTTTTACCGATAAGGTTGATGGCACGGTTAGCATCTTTGATTCCGGGCAACTGGACCAAGATGCGCCGCTCGCCCTGAACTTGAATGGTCGGTTCGGAAACGCCAAACTGGTCCACCCGGTTACGGATGGTTTCCAACCCCTGGCTCACCGCATTCTGGGCGATGCGTTTGCTTTCTTCCTCTGACAAACGGAACTGAAGCCCACGCCCTTCGCGCACCTTGCCCTCGTTTTTCAGGTAAACGGTATAATTTTCCATAACCTCTTCCACCGCCGGCAGGTCTAGCGCATCGACCATGAGCACGGTGATGGTATTATTTTCCAAGTCAGCGCTGACACGATCCACCTCATAATCTTCGTTTTGAATATCGCGCTTAATGTCGTCGGCGATACGCTCCAGACTCGCCTCAACCGCTTTTGCCGTCTGCACTTCGAGAACCAGATGCATCCCCCCCTGAAGGTCGAGCCCAAGGGCAATTCTCTCCTTGAGGGGGTGGGCAAGCAGAACCGCCCCGAGGACAACAAACAGGATTAGTGGAATTTTCCACTTGAGATCTCTAAACATACTCAGTCTTTACCCGATTCTTTAAGGGTGCTAATAGACGTGCGGTTAATCCGAATGCGGACGTTATTATCTATCTGAAGAACCACAATATCGTCCTTAAGTTTTTTTACCGTGCCGTGAATCCCGCTCAAGGTCACTACGTTGTCCCCCTCCTTCAAGGTATCCAACATCTGGCGAGTTTCCTTCTGTTTTTTCTGTTGCGGCCTGATCAGAATGAAATAGAAGATCAGGAACATCATGATCATCGGCGGCAGGAGAGCAAGAAGTCCGCCCCCTCCCTGTTCCCCGCCTTCCGGCGGCGGAGCCATTGCAAACGCTAGTTCCAGCATAATCAATTCCTAGAAGTTAAATATTAAGTCAAAATCTTATCGAACCAAGACCTCTATCCGGTCACGGCATCTCGGGATAGCCGGTCGCTATTTTACAGAAAAACAAACGGTTATCAAAAAAACCTGACCAGCTGACCTTTTATCGGTCAAGCGTTGCTTCTATCAAAACTACCGAAATTTGTCAATTTTAAACAAAACGGAGACTGGGTAGAGCGTTGGGGAGATCCGTCAGTAGAATTTTCCACCGCGCTGAACGGCCTTTTCTTCATTTGTTAGCTTCGCGTATAGAGCATGAAACTCCTCAGTGGTCAGCTTGGGATCTCTCAACTGTTCAAGCTCCTCAGGCGTAACACGAACCTCTGACAACTCATCCCAAGCCGAGGTCGCAATCGCAACATAATTAGGGGGGTTAAGCGGGCGAAGAATCAAGGTGTCGACTTGATCGTTGTACTTGATTGCTATATCGATTGCCATACGAGCGTCCTCGGCGCTGACCTCACTGCCAATGGCGATGTTGGTCGGTGGATGCCCACCCTTAGGTTTCCAGTATTGGATCGTATGCCGCAAAACCTTGAGGTGTTTGGACTTGAGAAACCCACGAATTGCTCGATTGTTCTTTTTCTGTTTATGGGCTAGCCACAGTTCGATGGTGCATATCGTGGTTACGGAAGTATCGCAAGACGGCTTGTAGCCTTCCCATGGGACGGCATGCGCAGAGAATGGCATAAAAGTGATGACCGCAAGGAATACACAAAAAGAATAAAACAGATTTTTCATAAGAATTGCCGACCTCAAAAAAGAAATACGGGTTAAGAATAAAGGTATTTTAGCTCATGTTCGTTCCAAGTCAAGATCAGGGCACCACATAGAAAATTCCCGGAAATTTTCGCCCCCAACCATCTTTTAGCCTTCCTCACTCTTTTAAAGCACGAATAATCGCTTCCCGGTCTTCCGGCTTCAGCACCACCTTTGTGTACCCGGCGAAGAAGTGCTGCAACTGGCGTGTCCGCACCACATAGCTGCCAAAATCACCCATCAGTTTTGCGTGCGGAAACACCACTAGGGGAATAAAAGGATATGACCCAATGTTTTTTTCCAACGTATTGATATGTTTTCGGTTCTCCCAAAGCGG
>CAZVZT010000012.1:0-8695 GCA_964631515.1 uncultured Nitrospinaceae bacterium | reverse complement strand
ATTTCATCCTCGTTCACTGGTTACTATTCATTGAAATTTGATCTTCATATTAGCCACTTCGGGAAACAGTTGTGGCGACATGATCTCCCGCCGGGACGAGATGGTTTTCAGTTCTTCCCTAAACTTTTTGAGCCGGGACAGGGTAACGGCTTTTCTCGACGGCAGTTCTTTTTGAATGGACAGTGCCGCGCGTCTGCCAAATACCGTAATATCGAGAAGCGAGTTTCCCATAAGCCGATTGGTTCCGTGAAGCCCGCCAGTTACCTCTCCCGCCGCCCACAGTCCTTTGGTATCGGTACGCCCATCCCGGTCGATTCGGATTCCGCCGTTCTGGTAATGGAGCGTCGGGTAAATGAGGATAGGCTGTTTCGCCGGATCGATTTTGTACCGTTTAAAGCGATGAACAAGACCCGGAAATTGCCGATGCAGAGCCCCCTCCCCGTTTTTTATATCGATGAGCGGAGTGTCGAGCCATACCCCTGCTCGTTGGTTCGGCGTTAGCACGCCGCGTCTCCCAGCAACCTCGGAGATGATGGCGGCAGCCAAAACATCGCGGAACGTCATTTCACCGATAAAGCGTTCACCCTCGGCGTTCAACACCTGCGCACCAGCGGATCGGATCGATTCGGTCACGAGTTGCCCGACCAGCGCTTCGGGATAAACTGTTCCTGACGGATGATATTGGTAGCTCTCGGGGTGCACTAGCCCACACCCTTGGCGATAGGCCAAGACTAGTCCGTCTCCCGTCGCTCCAAGGTGATTACTGGTGGGAAACCCCTGCAGGCGTAACTGCCCACTCCCTCCGGTGGCAAGAAGAACCGCCCGTGCCGAAACAGTGATGAGCCTGCCCCTATTGCGATCCCACAGCACGGCCCCGGTCACGTCTTTCCCGTCATCAAGAAGTTCGACAGCAGCGTGTTCGGGAAGAACCTGCGTTTTACTCAACAGCACCGCATCCTTCAGCACGCGCATGATTTCGAGCCCGGTATAGTCCCGGCATGCCAGCACACGGGGAACGGAGGTCCCGCCGCCGGCGCGCAGGCGAAAGGTACCGTCATCGTTCTGATCCATTATGCAACCGAGCTGTCCAAGCCAGCGAATGGTTTCGGAAGCGTTATCGCACAGGATGCGAAGCAGGTCCGGGTTGTTGTTGCCGTGTCCGCCCACATAGGCGTCAGCAAAATGCCGGCGTGGAGAGTCATCGGGTCCAAGCGATGCCTGGATTCCGCCCTCGGCCATAACGGTATTGGAGTCGCCCAGCCTGAGTTTTGTGGCGAGATGGACGGTAAGCCCAGCCCCCTCCAGCGCAAGTGCGGTAGATGCCCCTGCCCCGCCGCCGCCAAGGATCAGCACATCAGTTTCAATATCCACTGAAGGCTCGAAGTCGGGCGGCAGGCAACTATCTGCTTCCAAGAGGTCGGCCAGTTCATTTGGAAACTTTCGGCGGTTGGCGTCGGGTCCTATCCGCACAGTACGTTCCATTCCCTGGTAGTCGGGATGAAATTCTAACAATAGTTTGTTCGCGTTTATCTCATCAAGTTCCGGAGCGCCTTGATGCAGTCTTTCTTCCCGGCTGGCTTCGACTTTATCAAGCGAATCACGAGCCCATGCCGTCATTTTTCGATCCTTCCCCGTTCACGGAATCGGCGTGCATGCTCCAGTCGCTGTTCCGAGTTACCTTCAGTAAGATATTCCCATTCACGGTCGACCTGGTCCCAATTGGTCGAGCCGGTTTGTTCCTCGATGAGTTTCTGAGAAGCACCAATGGACCGGCGCACCCACATACCCATGTTGTGCGGCTGGACCCGGTCTTCACAAACAAAACGGCACAGCCCGCAGTGAATGCAGGTGACGAAGTCTTCCGCCACAGCCTCCAGTTGCCCCGATCGCATCCGGAGAACCGAATCCATCACCGGAATAGCCATTGGACAGGCGATTGTACAGCTTCCACATTTTGTGCAACGGTCCAGAGTCGGGTACGCCGTGCGCAGTTTTTCGGGAGTCGGGTCAGGCTGAGGAGCCACTGGGGTGACCGCATCCACCGAACAGGGAAAGACCTCCATTCCTTCCTCGACCGGGCACAAGCACGCAAGGTCGGTACCACCAAGACGATCGTCGGGAAAGCGAACGGTGATGGTGCAGGAACCACAGACACCACCCACACAACCGGTTTTGACAGATTCCGCCTGCCCCGCGGACCACAGGGCATGGATGACTGTCTCCCCGGCCCGCGCCTTAACGGGCTTTCCGGCAACTTTGATTTCCACAGTTTTCATAACAGTGATTATCATTTAACGATGAACAATTATCAATTGTTCATTGAGGAAGCTTCACTCCTTCTAACCTCCACTGCAAGGAGACAGGTTATCTCATCCGATTACAAAACAAAGGGCACCCCCGCAAATAGAAAAGTGAAAGGGTTCGGGCCTACTACTCATTGCCTCTACCTGTTGAACTATGCTAAGTTGACGGGAGGTAGTTAAAAAACCTTTAAAAAGTCCATACCCCATGTCCGGACATTCCAAGTGGTCCACAATCAAACATAAGAAGGGTGCAGCTGACGCTAAACGTGGAAAAATTTTCACCAAGGTCATCAAAGAAATCACCGTAGCAGCACGTCTTGGTGGTGGCGATCCTGACGGCAACCCGCGCCTGAGAATGGCAGTCCAGAAAGCCAAGGAAGTCAACATGCCGCAGGACAACGTCACCCGGGCCATTAAAAAGGGAACCGGGGAGCTTGAAGGCGTTGTATACGAGGAAATCTCCTATGAAGGGTACGGTCCCGGCGGTGCAGCAATTTTTATGGAGGTCATGACCGACAACAAGAACCGCACTGTCGGTGAACTGAGGGCCACCCTAGGCAAAAGAGGCGGCAACATGGGAGAAAACGGATGCGTCGCCTGGATGTTCGAACAGAAAGGACTCATCATCGTAAACGTTTCCGAAAAGGGCGAGGACGAACTGATGGAACTGGCTCTTGAAGCCGGAGCCGACGATATGGAAACAACCGATGGACGCTACGAGATCACCACCCCCATGGAGAATTTCGAATCGGTGCGCAAGGCAATCGATAGTGCTGGCATTAGAATTGAGTCGGCGGAACTGACCCGCCTACCGCAAAACACAGTGGGCGTCGAGGAAAAACACTGCAAGTCACTGCTCCGCCTGATGGATGAGCTAGACGATCACGATGACATCCAGAAGGTTTATTCCAATTTCGACATCACCGATGAGGTGATGGCAGCCATCGAGCAGGAATCCTGACCATTAGTGCAGGAATCATCCTTCTTACCTTCTCGAGTTGATTATGTTGTCCTCCCTTAAACTCGCATCCCAAAATCCAAATCTGGAAAACCTATGCGCGTAATGGGCATCGACCCGGGAAGCAACTGTACCGGGTACGGAATCGTAGAAGAAATTCAAGGCAACCTGCAGGTAGTCCACTGGGGGAGCGTAAAAAACAAGCCGAGCACCCCCTTCCCCGGCCGCCTCAAAGCTATCTATGACGAGCTGGTTCTAACGATCCAGAAATTCAATCCCCATGAAGTGGCGGTGGAGGATCTGTTTTTTGCCAGTAACGCCAAGTCGGCGCTGAAACTGGGACAAACACGCGGAGCCATCCTACTCGCCGCCATCAACGAGAACAAACCCATCGCCGAGTACACCCCACTAGAAGTCAAGCAGGCGGTCGTCGGCTACGGGCGAGCGGAAAAAGAACAGGTGCAGAACATGGTCACCGCACTTCTCAAGCTTAAGGAAAAGCCGGAACCGTTCGATTCTTCGGACGCGCTGGCTATCGCTATCTGTCACCTCCACGCCGCATCAGCCAACGAGCGGCTCCAAACCCAGAGAACATGATCGCGCATCTCACGGGCAAGCTCACTCACAAATCGCCGGATCACATCGTGGTCGATGTCAACGGTGTGGGCTATCAGGTCTTCGTTCCGTTGTCCACCTTCTACGCGTTGCCCGACGTAGGCCGCGAGGTATCCCTGAACATTCACACCCACCTACGTGAAGCAGCGCTCAAACTTTTCGGATTCTATACGGAGGAAGAGTTGAAGATTTTCGAGCAACTCATCACCATCAATAAAGTTGGGCCCAAATTGGCGGTGACAATTCTTTCGGGCATGCCCCCCGCAGACCTACTGTCTGCCATCAATTCCAGCGACGTCGGCAAACTCAACACCATACCCGGAATCGGACGTAAGATGGCAGAACGGCTGACGCTGGAGATGCGCGACAAGCTGGCGGATATCTCACGGGAGTTTGCCGCGAAGACGGAAGGCTCTGTACCGCACAACGGACTCTTCGACGATGCGCTGTCGGCCCTGGTCAACCTCGGTTACAAGAAAAACGAGGTGGAAAAAACGTTAAAATCTGTTTATTCCCAGGGAAAACAAGAAGTCTCCTTGGAAAACCTCATCAAAAAAAGCTTAAACTTGCTATCCTGACCAAGCCTCACAAGTTATGAGGGGGGAGGGGAACGCGTGGCTTATCAGTGATAAACCGGAAATAATTGCCATGGATGAAAACTCTATTACAGGAACCACGCTCGACAAGGAAGAAGTCCAGTTCGAAGCGAAACTGAGGCCGGATACCTTCGACGATTATGTTGGGCAAGACCAGATAAAGAAAAACCTGGAAATTTTCATTTCCGCCGCGCGCATGCGCGGCGAAGCCCTCGATCACGTCCTATTCTACGGCCCGCCCGGACTCGGTAAGACAACGCTGGCGAACATCATTGCATCAGAGATGGGAGCCAATATCAAAAGTACCTCGGGTCCAGTCATCGAAAAGTCGGGGGACCTAGCCGCTATCCTCACCAACCTAAAAAAAGGCGACATCCTCTTCATCGATGAAATCCACCGCTTATCCAACGTCATCGAGGAAATTCTGTACTCGGCGATGGAGGATTACAAGCTGGATATCATGATCGGACAAGGTCCGAGCGCTCGGTCGATCAAGCTGGAACTACCGCCGTTCACGCTGGTGGGTGCAACGACACGAGCCGGACTCCTCACCTCTCCGCTCCGCGACCGCTTCGGCGTAGTACATCGTCTGGACTATTACAGTGCGGAAGAATTGGCAATCATCGTCACACGCTCCGCATCGATTCTTGGTATCGAAATCAACCCCGACGGCGCGGCCGAAATCGCCCGCAGGTCACGGGGTACACCGCGCATTACTAATCGACTACTCCGCCGTGTACGCGATTACGCTCAGGTCAAAGCCGACGGTATCATCACACAAGACGTCGCGGAGAAATCACTGGAAATGATGGAAGTAGATCATTTCGGACTCGATAAAATGGACCATAAGCTCATACGAACCCTCATTGAAAAGTTCAAGGGCGGCCCGGTCGGCGTGGAGAGCCTTGCCGCGTCGATCAGTGAAGAGAAAGACACTATAGAAGATGTGCTCGAGCCTTTTCTTATGCAATCCGGATTCATCCAACGCACACCACGCGGCAGAGTTGCCACCGAAACCGCCTACCGCCATCTTGGCCTCACGCCCCCATCCCAGAGCCATCAGGAAAAGATGTTTTAAAAACCAACTTCTGAGAGCCGGTTCATAGCTCCTGGGCCCTGCTAAGAGAATCTTTATCCAACAAGTGGTCCCTGATTAGATGTGTGGTTTAAACGACACTCTCTGCGTTAAGTCGCTTTACGTAAGAAAACAGGTCCCCCGGTTACCCAAGGTTATCCGGCCCAGACTTCTTTGAACTGGCCAATAAATTGGGAGCCCATCTTCGTGGCGCCAAGCAGGTGCTCTGACTGGTAGGTGATGGACCCGTGAAAGTCGCGACTTCCAGTGATGATGAGTCCGTACTGCCTTGCGAGTTCTTCGTAGTATTTCACTTTGCCCGTTCGCTCGTGGTAGGGGTACACACACTCCATACCGAGCAGGCCGAACGATTTCAGTTCTTTCACCATGCCAGGTACGTCCTCGTAGGTGCGCCCCTTCCCCGGGTTATATAATGAGTAGGACCGCTCTCCCGGATGCGCCAGCACGGGAACCCCTCTGCACTCACGGACGAGCTGGATAGCTTCTTTTATTCCCAAGTTCTCGTATTCAACATTGTATTTCACGAGGTAACGGTCAAAAGCATCCTTGGTTGTCGAAACAATCCCCAGCCGCACCATTTCCTTAGCCAGGTGAGGCCGAGCCAAAATACCCTCGGTATTGCGACTGACGTTCTCGAGCTCGATAGCTCCCCGAAACCTTTCTGGCACCATTTTGTTGATGCGCGCGACTAGTTCGCACATACGCTTTCTCCGCCGTTCCATCATATCCTTCACCTGCCCTTTTAATGTGGCGGACAAGTGTTGCGCCGACTCGAAATACGCGAGGAGATGGAGGGTGAAGTCGCGGTACTGCACGGTGATTTCAATGCCGGGGAAAGCGTAGATATCCTCGGATTTCGCTGCCCCGACAAACTCTTCGATACCTTCAAACGTGTCGTGATCGGTTAGACAAAGAACCGATACCCCATTTCCCTTAGCGATACGCACCAGTTCCGTTGGGCTGAACTCTCCATCCGAAAAAGTGGAGTGCATGTGAATTTCAAATTTCTCCATAGACACTATGGTAACTCGCTTTACCCTATTTGAATAGGGTCACAGTCAAACGAAAATTTATAACAGGAAATGATTTCTCATAACCCAACAGGAACCTGCTGATTACCTTATGATACGAACATCCTTATAAAAAAAAGAAAACCAGAGGCTGGTGGAGTCTCTCGGGGAAAGCCTAATTGCCTTGTTAAAAGTTTTCGGATACTCTTGAACCATGAATAAAAAACGCTTTTTAATAGTCTGGATTGCTTTACTTACTGTCCTCTCGGTGCTGGGCAAGGCCTGGGCGGTGGGTGAAATGGTTCCTCGCGAATTGCTCATCGTCTACAGTGGAAACTCTCTGGGCGAGCTCAAGCCATGCGGCTGTGCCAAAGAGGAGGATCAGGGCGGATTCGAACGACGGATGACTTTTTTTAAACGGTTCGCCGCAAACGCGGAAAATACTTTATTCGTGGACACCGGCGACAGTTTCAAGGAACCCACACGCCAAGGCAAGATCAAGGCACGTTACATAATGCAGGCCATGTCCAGACTGAATTACGATGCGGTGGTTCCGGGTGACAAGGACCTGGTATACGGGGAAGCATTTCTTGAGCAAAAAAAGTCGATCCCGTGGCTCCTCAGCAACTTGGAGATGAAAAATTTTCATCCAGCTCGCACGCGGATCCGACATTTAGGAAACGGGCTCAAAGTCGCTCTTCTAGCTGTGGCCGATCCGGACCTATTTTATTCCGTAACTCACTCCGGCGCTCGCGTGACCAACCCAGAAGAAACCGTCCGGGCCCTAGTCAAAAATCTTCAGGAATCGGAGACACCAGACCTAATCGTTCTGCTCACTCACACGAAACGTGAAAAAGCCCTACCTCTCCTGGAATTGGAGGGGGTGGACGTTGTCATCAACGGTCATATAGAAAAGGAAACCGACAACATCGACATGACCCCGGTAAAAAAGGACGGGAAAGTTTTCGTTCAACCGGGGCCGAGAGGGCAGAAAATAGGAGAATTAAAAGTCCTCATAGACAGCATCGGCCGAAAATCGTTCGATCAGCACACGGTTCGCCTGGATTCGAATATAAAATTAGATCCCGAAATGATAAAATGGTATGAGGAATACAACCGGGAGGTGGAAGATTTGTTTTTCGCTTCGCTGGAAGCCCGCAAGAATCAAAACACCGAGAAGCGAGTCTACGCCACGGAACAGGCGTGCGAGACCTGTCACTCTGACGAGCATGCAGCGTGGAGCAAGTCCCGGCATAGCCGCGCCTATGAAACCCTCAGTCAGGTCAACAAGGCGTTCGATCCCGAATGTCTAAAATGTCATGTAACCGGACTCGACCAACCGGGCGGATTCATCAGCGAGGTGGACACACCTAAGTTGCAAAATGTGCAATGCGAGGTGTGCCACGGTCCGGGTCTGGACCATGCATCGAACCCTCAGCCGGGATTCGGGGAGAACGCCCGTCAGGCCTGCAAGCTTTGCCACGTCGAGAACCACAGCCCCCGTTTCGATTTTTCCAAATATTGGCCAAAAATAGAACATTGACCGTTTTGAATACTTTTTAGGAGGTGTCCATGAAGAATATCAAAAACCTTATGAGAAAATTTCCGCAAAAATTTTTATTGGTCCTTTTACTAACCATTTTGATCGGCTTTCCTAGTCAAGCAGCCCTTGCCGGGGATAAAATCCGGGGAAAATACGAAGTCATCGGTTCCCTCGACAAACTCAAGGGAGCTAAGCAGGTCGAGATGCTGGAGTTTTTCAACTTCTCATGTGGGCACTGCTACCTTTTCCTGACGGCAGTGAAAAAACTGCATAACAAATACAAAGACAAGCTGTTCCATAAGAAATATCCTATTTACTGGGGCGAGCAAACCACTTTCCCGGCGAAGGCCTACTACATCACCGACGAGTTAGGGATCGAAGAAAAGTTCACCCAGGAATTGTTCGACACCAACTTCAAGCTCCACATCAATATTTTCCAACCCAGGGTCGTCCAGCGCTTATCCATGCATTACAAGATCGAAGATGAAATGAGAGCGGGAATGAAATCAAAAGCCATCGAGGATAAGCTCAACAAGTCGCTCGCTCTGGCCAAGAAGTACAACGCCAACGAAAC
>CAZVZT010000011.1:4144-18751 GCA_964631515.1 uncultured Nitrospinaceae bacterium | reverse complement strand
GGCAAGGGAACTGGGTCTGTCAGAAGGTGACACCTCCACACTGGAGGATTAGCCAAGAATGAAAGAAAATCCCACCAGGGGCGGGTACGGCAGGAGAGAGGAATGCTTCTGATAGAGTAAATTACCCTTGCTGCTGACACAGTTCGGTGTATTTTTCAGAACTGAGGAGGCCATCTTCGGCACCTGAATCTGTTACCTCAATCTCGATCATCCATCCCTTGCCGTAGGGGTCGCTATTGACCAAGTCAGGCTGTGTTTCCAGATCTTTGTTAACGGCAACAACCTTGCCGCTCAAAGGGGCATAGACATCGGAAACAGTTTTGACAGATTCCACCACGCCGAAGGTGTTTTCTTTGACCAGCTCCGTCCCCTCGGCGGGAAGCTCAACGAACACAACGTCACCCAACTGCTTCTGCGCAAAATCGCTAACACCAACGACAGCGCGGTTGCCCTTCAACCGTATCCATTCGTGCTCCATCGTATAAAGAAGATCTTTCTGGATCTCCATGTTCTTCCTCCCTTAATCAGTGAGTATAGTTTTCGTTTTCGCGCCTATTTTTTGACGTGGCTTGGAACAAAAGGCAACTTGACCACCTCGGCGGGGATGAGCTGGTTCCTGATTTCCACCTCCAAACGAGTACCTATTGTGGAGTGTTCACTGGATACATAACACAACCCGATCCCGATATTCAAGGATGGGGAAAAGGTTCCGCTGGTGACCTCGCCCACGGTTTTTCCATCGGCCAAAACCCGGTAATGTTCTCTGGGAACACCGCGGGCAAGAAGGCGAAGTCCGACCAATTTCCGGGGTAGGCCCTCTTCTTTTTGTTTTAATAAAGCTCCGCTCCCGATGAATTTTCCTTTCTTGAACTTAACTACCCAACCCAAGCCCGCTTCCAAGGGAGAAGACTCGGCGTCGATCTCATGACCATACAGGGCATACCCCATTTCCAACCGCAGGGTGTCCCGGGCACCGAGCCCGATCGGCTGGATACCGTAGGGTTCCCCCTGCCGAATAAGGGCGCGGAAAACTTGCCTAACATCTCCTGCCGGCAAGTATAATTCAAATCCATCCTCTCCCGTATAACCCGTACGCGAGACGATGCCTTTAACGTTGTGGACTTGACCCCCCTTAAAATGATAATAGGGCAGATCATGCAGCGAGACATCGAGCAACGGCTGCAAAACTTCTCCCGCCCGTGGACCTTGCAGGGCCAATTGCGCCGTTTCGGCGCTGGTGTTTTTTGTCGCCACCTCAAAGGAAGCAGCATTTTTTTCAATCCATGCATAGTCCTTATCCGCATTGGACGCATTCACGCAAAGAAAATAATGATCCTCAGAAAACCGGTGAACCAGCAAATCGTCCACCACCCCTCCGCCCTCATAACACATGAGAGTGTATAGAATCGATCCGTCGGTCATCTTTTCAATATTGTTAGAAAGAAGGTATTGCAAAAACCGCTGGGCGTCCTTGCCCTTAATATCAATTTCTCCCATGTGACTGACATCAAACAGCCCGACTTTCTCACGCACACACAAATGCTCGGCCACCACACCAGCATACTGGATAGGCATATTCCACCCGGCAAAGGGAACCAGTCTAGCACCCAGTTCCCTGTGGATACTGGTCAGGGGAGTCGTTCTTAAAGTTTGCGGGAGTTCTTCGGACATACAGGTAGAAGCCAGTATTTTAAAATCGATGGCAAAGGACTCTATACCACCCTTTTGTGAACCGGCGCAAGGAGGAAAAAGCTTTTAAACTTCAAAACCCAAGATCTGTAATTCCAGTCTTATCCATTGAACCTCAAACCATTTCACCCCACCCCGCAGCATAAAAATCGGCTCACAACTTTTCCATCTGGAGATAGCTTATGGCATCAAAACGTTATATAATCATCCGAAAAATCACCTAAAACGTTTAACATTGACCAGAATGAATGATTCTTCTCCATACCCACACCAAAAATTCGATGCGATCCTAGTTGCCGGGGAAGGCGAATCCAGCTACAAGGTGTACCACGAGCACAAAGCCTTTCTCGAAATCAAGGGAAAATGCGTTATCAATTACGTCATCGAAGCATTGCAACGAGTAGACTCCATCAAGGACATCTACATTGTTGGTTTGAAAGATAAACTGGAGAGGACACTCAAGAACGCGGCTGTCGATTTGCATTACCCCAAGACAATCCACCTGGTGGACCAGCGGGCTAATCTTTATGAAAATATTTTTCACACCTTTTTAAAAACAATTCCCGGAGGCGAAAACACTTCCGTCACTGAGTTGGAAGTCTCACGGTACCGGGATAAGGCAGTTTTAATTGTTCCCTGCGATTCTCCATTGCTCACGCCTCACGAAGTGGAGCACTTCATCCATAATTGCGACATGACCCGTTATGACCATGTTCTTGGCCTGACCCCAGAAGAAATTCTAAAAAACTTTTATCCACAAGGTGACCGGCCAGGAATCAAAATGGCGTATCTACATCTCAAGGAAAAAAGTTACCGAATCAACAACCTACACTTGGTGAAACCATTGCGGATCACCAACCGAGAATATATTCAAAAGATGTACCAGTATCGCTACCAGAGGAACTTTAAAAATTTTATTTTGTTTGGACTCAACCTGTACGGCAAGACTGTGGTCGAGCATTATCGTTATTATATTGGACTGCAATTATGCCTACTCTTTTCTAGGCTGGGATGTAAAATTCCTGTGAGGTATTTCCGCAGATGGGTCCCCAAGCACGATTTGGAGCAATGCATTTCGACCCTCCTGAAAACACGGTTCATGGGGCTGGAAGTCCCTTATCCGGGAGCAGCTCTGGACATCGATCGTGATTCGGATTATGAAGCCATCAAAACCCGCTTCGATGAATGGCGGGCCGATCTCATTCAGTTGGAACATCTCCTTCCTCATGCTAGCGAACACCTTGTGACAGGATAAACCAACCGCCTCACCAACAACCGAAGACAGCTTAATTAATTTTATGAACCAGCACCAAATCCGCAACTTCTCCATTATTGCCCACATCGATCATGGCAAATCCACTCTGGCCGACAAGCTGATTCTTGCGACAGGCGGGCTTCAGAAAAGGGAGATGAAAGATCAGGTCCTCGACAGCATGGACCTAGAACGCGAACGCGGCATCACCATCAAGGCGCAGACCGTACGTTTGCAATACCGGAACGATAAGGGAGAAAAATATACTTTCAATATGATCGATACCCCGGGGCACGTGGACTTCACCTATGAAGTCTCCCGCAGTTTAGCTGCCTGCGAAGGAGTCCTACTCGTGGTAGACGCCACCCAAGGCATCCAAGCGCAGACTATTGCCAATGTCAACCTGGCGGCAAAAAATAACTTAGCCATTATCCCCGTCATCAACAAAATTGACCTGCCTAGTGCTAACGCTGATTCCGTAAAAGAACAATTGGAGGACATCCTGCAAATTGAATCGGACAACGCCGTTTTGACTAGTGCCAAGGAGGGAATCGGGATCCGTGAGGCGATGGAGGCCGTTGTTAAACACATCCCTCACCCCACCGGAGACACAGAAAAACCCTTTAAGGGCCTGCTGTTTGATTCCTGGTATGACCCCTATCGGGGGGTGGTTGTGTTGATCCGGGTCGTGGAAGGCAGTGTGCAGGTAGGAACACGCATTCACTTCATGGCCAACAGCACTGAATTTGTCGTTGAGGAACTAGGAGCATTTACTCCGGCCCCCGTGCGCATTCAATCCCTTCAGGCTGGAGAAGTCGGTTACCTGATCGCCGGAATCAAGCAACTCGATCAGACCAAAATAGGCGATACCGTAACAGATGCAAGCCGACCAACCGAGACCCCGCTACCTGGATACAAAGAAGCTAAACCTATGGTCTTCAGTGGGATGTATCCCATCACAGGAGACCAGTACGAGCTACTACGCGACGCATTGAAGAAACTGAAATTGAACGACGCCTCTTTTACCTACGAACCCGAAACCTCACAGGCTTTAGGATTCGGTTTCCGTTGTGGTTTTCTGGGGCTTCTTCACATGGAGATTATTCGCGAGCGCTTGGAAAGGGAATACAACGTCGATCTACTCACCACCGCACCCAATGTAATTTATCAGATTCACTCAGTAGATGAATCAACCATTCTTCTGGATAACCCGTCAAAGCTTAAGGAAATTCGAAATATTGATCATATGGAAGAGCCGTATGTGCTCGGAACCATCATCGTCCCAGAAGAATTCATCGGCACAATCATGGCTCTGGCTCGAGAGCGACGCGGGGTTCAGACAAAAATGGAGTACTTGAATCCAAAAACCGTATTGTTACAATACGAGCTACCCTTTGGCGAAATCGTTTTGGATTTTTATGACCAACTGAAATCCTCTACCAAAGGGTATGCCTCGTTCGATTACGAATTTTTAGATTTCAGAACATCCAACCTGGCCAAACTTGATATCCTTTTAAATGGAGAGCTGGTCGACGCGCTGTCGGTGATTGTGCACAAGGACAAGGCCTATTACCAAGGGCGGGAGTTGGCCAAAAAACTGAAAGAAAAAATCCCACAGCAAATGTTTGAGGTGGCGATTCAGGCAGCCATTGGCAGTAAAGTCATCGCCCGTGAATCCATAAAAGCGCTAAGAAAAAACGTTCTAGCCAAATGTTATGGCGGCGACATCACCCGTAAACGCAAACTACTGGAAAAACAAAAAGCCGGCAAAAAGAAAATGAAGCTAGTAGGTAAGGTGGAAATCCCCCAAGAAGCCTTCTTAGCCGTACTGAGAACCGATGGAAAATAATCCAACTGACACTACAGACAAACCAAATACTAAGAAAAAAGTAAAGAGTGTATTCCGAGAATATGCCGAGGCGATTTTCATTGCCTTGCTATTGGCCTTATTCATCCGCACTTTCATTCTTCAGGCGTTCAAAATTCCCTCCGGGTCAATGGAGAAAACTCTTTTAATCGGCGACCATATTCTGGTTTCTAAATTTGCCTACGGCATCCACATCCCCAATGAAATACCATTTTTGGACATCAAACTTTTTGATGACATCATTTTATCCCAAGAGGTTCCGAAACGAGGTGAGATCATCGTTTTCAAATACCCAAAAAATGAAAGCCGTGATTTCATCAAACGTGTGATTGGGGTACCCGGAGATATTCTTGAGGTCCGGCGACAAAAAGTCTATATCAACAACCAGCTTTATGAAGAAGAGCACGTCTGGCACACCGAAATGCCACAGAATGATCGATTCGTCCCACGCGACGATTTCGGGCCCGTTATCGTTCCCCCAAAGCACCTGTTCATGATGGGCGATAACCGCGAGAACAGTCAGGACAGCCGGTTCTGGGGATTTCTCAACATTGACAAGGTCAAAGGTAAGGCACTTGTGATTTACTGGTCTTGGAATGCTATAGACAACTGGGTCCGTTTCGACCGATTCGGGAAAGTACTTCACTAATTCAGGACCTATCTCTCCCATGGCCTCTTCCTCCTCATCCCCAGCTGCAATACTCAAATCGATCAGGGAAAACACGCGAGGAATCATTTTTGATTTCGACGGACTTCTCGCCGATTCAGAACCGTTTCATTATCGAGCCTACAATGAAGTCTTTGAGCGGTATGGTCACAGTCTGGATCAGGAGGAATATTGGGTAGAATGGACTTCAAAAGGTAAAGGCATTGCGGGGGAAATCGAACGGCATAACCTAAACCTGGATGTCAATCCCATCGAATTGCGCCGGCAAAAATTCGAAGTCTATTCCAGGTTTTGCCAGAACGGCGATATCCGATTGTTCCCCGAAGCGGTACAAGTGGTGGAGCTTCTTAAAAATGACCACCAGATCGCCATCGCTTCTGGGTCCTGGGGGCATGACATCCGGGCTATCCTGAAACACGCAGAAGCCAACTCCCTGTTCTCCACCATTTTAGGTAAGGAATCAGCTCCAAGAGAAAAACCCCATCCAGACATATTTCTCAATGCAGCCGAGGCCATGAAATGTTCCGCGTCAGAGTGCCTGGTAATTGAAGATGCCCTGAAAGGCCTGAGCGCGGCCAAAGACGCTGGAATACCGTGTCTTATCATCAAAAACAAACTCAACCAGAACATTGACTTCCATGGAGCCGATCTAATTCTCCCGAGCCTATCTAATTTTGTTGCCCTTCTTAAAGACTGCCCCCCCCTTACCTTCAAGCATCCCGGCGATTAATTTGTACCCGCACCCAAATTAGCCGGACTTGAAAGAAAAAAAAATTCCACCCCCGCCCGGAGATGGAATTTTAGTTTTAAAAACCAGAAACCCTCCCCCCCTTAAAAAAACCCGGAAGGTCATCGAAAAGGCATCATGCTCGCCTTTTTTACGGGTTTCCCCGATTCTTACCTTTTCTTAGTTTCCGCTTCCACACTGCCCACACATTTTTGTCAAGTCGGCATCAGATAGGCCACCGGAACCACCCGAAGAAGCGGGACCGGACGCAGGCGCCTGCGGCATTGAAGCACACCCAATAAAAGCAATCATCATCACCAAAGCAAGTAGTCTTAGAACAATTCTCATACCAACTCCCTCCCCATGGAAAGTTCGCAAAAAACATCTCTACTGCAATTAAGAGTGGCCTCCAAAGCCTTAAGCCACCACACCGAAATTGTAAACCAAAAACGATTTAAAATCACCACCCAAATCAACCAACTTCTTTCAACCTTCGCAGGGAAGTAGTTGAAAAAAATCGTTTTGACGAGGAGCCCGCTTACTCCCCTTTTCAAATCGGGAAACTCGCCTGGCCGTTTTGGCCGACAAGAATTGCCATCAAAACTGTTGCATCCCCAGTAAACAAACCCAGTTTATGCGTCAATATTCTCGATCGATTTTCGTTTATAATGGGATCGCAGGTTTGCAAAAGCGCCAACTCCAAAAATCACTTTTTTCTATTGCCGAGCCCATTGCCCTCCAAAGACAAAAAATCTTTGACCTGCCGACCCCGCATCCGCGTAATGGCCGATGACCAGATCGCTCTCGGACCCGGCAAGGTTGACCTACTCGAAGCCATCGAGCACACGGGATCGATCTCGCGTGCAGCCCAAGGACTGGGCCTGAGCTACCGCCGGGCGTGGACTCTCGTCGACACAATGAACCGGTGTTTTAAATCTGTTCTGGTGGAAGGGTCAGCCGGCGGCAAACAGGGAGGTGGAGCGCACCTGACCCCGCTCGGAAAACAAATGGCAGAACTTTATAGGGCAATGGAGGCCAGGACGGACACAGCCATACAAAAGGAGTGGAAGATTATTAAGCGTTCTTTGAAGTCCCCCGAATAGTTCTTAAGCAGGAACCCGCCGACCCCAATCAATCAGACTTCTCCGCTACGATTTCAAGACCTACAAATTTAAGAGAAAGATTGTCTCCCGGATGCTGACTGTACGCATCGGTTTTGTCATGGTATTCCCTGCTCTCGGAATGCGTGATTCTGAGCCCGGCCGCCTCAACATCGCCCGCAAGGGTAACCGCAAAATCATCCTCAATTTCGACCAGCGTCTCCTCGTAACCAGCAGTTAATTTATTACCGAACTCCGGTCGCCGGGTCTGCTCAAGAATTTGATGTTCCAGGTCTGTATCCAGAATTTCCAACATGCCACGCGGTTCTAGAGAATCAAAAACCCATTGCAAAAACCGCTTTCGGTCCGACCGTCTCAAATGGTGAAGGAATTTGTTCGACGTGATGAGACCAAATTTCATACCTTGGGGCGGCCTTGAAGGAAAATCTGCATCCAAAACGGTCACGTTGCTTTTGCCCGTAAGCCCCAGGTAATGAGACAAACCGTTCACAATAAACGGTTCACTATCCGTTAATACCAGCATCGGGGAATCACTGGACCAGCTATTGATCATGCTGAATCCTGCCAAACCCGTTGCAGTATCCAGTACCGGCTGGTGAGAATTCAATGGGTGCGGATGCGCGGAGTGTTCCCACGGAAAGTTTTCCGTCTGATATAAATAATAACTATAGCCTTCACTAAGAAGCCGGACTACTTCCTTGTCATTCCTCAGAGTAGTATCCCGGAGAAGGGTTCTCGTCAGCTGATAAAAAAGAGCACTCATTTTTTGATTGAGCGGTTCTAGTGGTTCGCATTTTTCTCCTAGGTCTTTTTTAAGGTTGATGTTGATGTGGTCAAAACTTAAAAAGACCGCAAGACGTTCATGCTGAACGTATACTAGATCAGCTAGATCAATCATTACCTCTGGATATACCGACCTAAACAAGGTATTCAAGCATTCTTGGTTTTCCCGTCCCTCAGGTGAATCGGGAAAACCCAGCCGCCCGTTCAAAAGTTCGAACAAGGATTTGACACGCTCCACCAGTTCTGGCGACTTCGAATTTTCTAACCCGATGAATGCACGACCATAGTCGGTGAGCAAAGAAAGGCGGGGGAAACTGTCAATATAAACTAAGCGATCTTTATCGATCATAGAAAATATTCAATATAGACCACAAGCTGTGGCATTAGAGCAACGTTCCGACTGCGCGTTCGACGGATTTTAAAATTTTATCGCTGTCGATGAGTGCGGTGACAGATTCGATATCAGGCGCCAGCTCGCGGTCGCGATCCATATGAGCCACCTTCCCGCGTAGCACCTTGTAGGCAGCGAGGGTTCCCTTGCCGGGCTTGAGGTTGGTGAACAAGTCCATCGCCTGCGCGGCGCACAAGAATTCTATAGCGATCACATGTTGTAGATTTTTGAGAATTTCCTTAGCCTTGCGGGCGGCTATGGTTCCCATACTGACATGGTCTTCTCGATTAGCGGAGGTCGGGATGGAATCGACCGAAGCTGGATGAGCAAGAACCTTGTTTTCGGAAACCAGCGCGGCGGCGGTATATTGCGCAATCATAAACCCAGAATTCACCCCCCCTTCCTGAATCAAAAAGGAAGGCAATCCACTCAAGGTCGGGTTGACCATACGCTCGATGCGTCGCTCAGAAATATTAGCCCACTCGGCAAGTGCGAGGGCTAGGTGATCCATCGCCAGTGCTACCGGTTGACCGTGAAAGTTTCCTCCCGAAAGGATTTGTCCATCGGGAAAAACTAGCGGATTTTCCGTAGCCGAGTTCATTTCCGTCTCGATCACCTGCCGCACAAAACGCAGAGTGTCACGGCTTGCGCCATGGACCTGAGGAGAACAGCGCAGACTATAGGCATCTTGAACGCGGTCACAATCCTTGTGGGAAGAGAGAATCTGACTGGTTCCGGTCAGACGGCGCATATTTGCGGCTGCCTCGACCTGGCCCCGATGAGGGCGGATGCGGTGGATCTGTTTGTGAAACTGGGTATTGGTGCCCAGCAAAACCTCCAGGCTCATCGCTGCGGCAATGTCGGCCAGCTTTGCAAGTCGGTGCGCCTTGTGAACCACGCACGCTCCAAGCGCCGTCATCACCTGAGTGCCATTGATCAATGCTACACCTTCACCTTCTTCGAGCGACACAGGTTGAATTCCTGATTTTTTGAGAGCCTGTCCGCCACTCATCCATCGCCCTTGAAACTTAGCCCGACCCCGGCCTATGAGAACCAGTGCTAAATGAGCCAGCGGGACTAGATCTCCACTTGCTCCCACGGAGCCTTTTTCAGGAACATGGGGAATCACCCCGGCATTGAGCAGGTCGGTCAAAGACTGAAGGGTTGTCCAGCACAATCCAGAATACCCCTTAGCTTTGCTGTTTATCATTAAAAGGAGAATAGCCCGGACGACCGCATCATCAAGTGGGTTTCCTACTCCCGCCGCGTGGCTCATAAGAACATTTTTCTGCAGCTGCCGACATTTGGCTCGTGAGATGCCAACACTGCTGAGCGCACCGAGTCCGGTCGTTACGCCATAGACCGTTCTTTTGTCCCGTACCACCGCTTCAATGACGGCCCGTGACTGCCTAACCTTTTTTTTTGACGCCGCGGACACACCCACTTTAACTGAACCTTCCGCCACTGCAGCAGTCTGATTCAATGTAAGACTTTCTCCATCAACTATAATTTTCTTCACCAAGCCCCCAGCAAGAAAGCAGACGCCCAACACCCATGGACCGCCGTTACGGCCAGTCCCATGCCGCACGCCCTAGGAGATAACAGGTAAGTATAAGACAAGGCAGTAGATAAGGTACCGCAGGAAACGCGCCACCCACGGCAAGAGAATAAATCGAAAAAATTCCCCGCCCCCCGAAGACAATTGCCAATATAATAACCAGCAACCTGTTCCCACGAAGAATAAAAGGAGTGAGCGCTACAGCGAGGACAATGAAGGTGAACAACCCGACATAAACCACGCTGGCCATTGTCGCGTCTACAGGAGGAAGTTTCCATAAAGCTATCAAGGCATAGATCACGTTCAAGACCAAAAATCCGTACCCCGCAACACGGTATTTTTTCAGGTCCAGCTCCTTTGGCCCCCTGTCTCTGACAAAATCCTCGCCCATGATCTTCTAGAATTGTCTCCGGTTCTCTGTTAAAAAAAAAGCGGGAGAAAGCGGAACATCGCTCAAAGGAAAAAAAACACGGCCCGCGAAACATTTGATAGACCGGCTTCGGGTTTTGTGGCCTACGTACTGACCTTGACCTTACAAATCGCCGCCTTATTCCAGCCTGAGCGTAGTCGACGTCGTGGGCTATTTTTTCTCGAAACACCCACAACGCTCCCTAAATAGAATATTACTTATTGATTTATAAGATGTTATAACAATACATCTCATTTTAATACCAAAAAATGGGGACAAGCCCACCTTTTCCATTTTTCGATCGCTGATGCAAAAAACTCGTTTAAAGACCGAGATTTCTAGCTTGACAAAAGAGCCGAACCGATGAAATAATCCCGAGCATCTGTCTAAGCAAACACCAGAGGAAGGAGAGGGTCTTTTTTTTCAGCGTTTTACCTGTCTCTGGATCTCATAAAAAATGGAAAAGTCATGAAACGAACGTATCAGCCCAAAAATCTGAAAAGAAAACGAACACACGGGTTTCGCAAGCGAAGCTCTACCGTGGGGGGTCGAAGAATTCTAACCAACCGTAGGCGCAAGGGACGCAAACGCTTGACTGTTTGACCCCCATGACCGACTTTGCGTTTGGAAAAAGTGAACATCTCACCAAGCGGCCTCAATTCGAGCGGGTGATGAACCGAGGCCAGAGACGGAAAATTGATACCCTTTGTACCGTCTTTTTTCTCCCAAACGAGCTGGACAGGAAAAGACTCGGAATCATCGCCTCGAAGAAAATCGGGAATGCTGTGATCCGGAACCGAGCCAAGCGAAAAATCCGGGAAGTTTTTCGTCACATAAAGAATCGTATCGAGCCGGCCATGGATATCGTAGTGATTTCTGGAAGGGATCTGGTTTGCCTGCCTATCTCTACGCTTGAAAGAAAAATTTTCGAAACCCTTCCCGTCAGAAGGTAATCCTTGCAGCGTTCCCTTTTGACCGATCTTTTGAACCACTCCCAAAAAAAAATGTCTCTTCGAACCATGTTTAATCGCCCTCTCATCACAATCATCCGGGCTTATCAGAAATTCCTTTCCCCGCTCCTTCCGGCAAGTTGCAGGTTTTATCCGACTTGTTCTGAATATTCAGCGCAGGCTTTCAAGCGGTATAACCCGTTTAAGGCACTGGGCCTATCACTACTTCGACTATTGAGATGCCACCCCTACCATGAGGGTGGTTCCGACCCATTAAAATAACGCGGAGGTTTGACGCTTGGAAAAAAATTTACTACTTGCTTTCGTACTATCTCTTGCCGCGTTTATAGGATGGGGATACGTAGTCACCATCATCCAAGGTCCTCCGCCTGAGCAGGTGATCTCTGAGCAGGAACTCGCTGAGAAAGTTCCACCCTCTCCAAGCACCACACCACAACTTCTCCCTGGTACCACACCGGGAACAAAAGTAACGCCCTCTGCACCGTCCTCACCGGACACTATTACGAAACCTTCGGAGTTCCCGGGAGAAGAATCAACCATACAAGTGTCCACTAGGCACGTCACCTTCACCATCACCAATAAAGGTGCAATGATTAAAAGTATTCTTCTCCCACAGTACCAAACAGACGATGGTGAACCCGTCGACTTGGTCCAGCAGGAAGAGGGAGTCCCCCTGCCACTGGCCATCGAAGCCAATGATGCTCAGGTCACGCGAATCCTCCAGAATGCGTTTTACGATTTTTCGGTATCCTCGCTGAGCCTTTCCGAATCGCAGCCCACAGGACAGTTGAAGCTGACCTTGAACCATGATTCGGGATTGAGTGTCGTGCGGGAACTTACATTCCACCACAACAAATCCCTTATTGATGTACAAACACGGATCAACGCCCCGGGTTTCGCCGGAAAAAACCTAAATTATAGAGTGCTAATTGGACCCGGACTAGGCGGAAAGGTGGATTCCCAGACCGACCATTTTGCCTTTTCAGGGCCAACCACCTTCGTCAACAACGAACGCGAAGAAACACCACCCGAAGAAATAACAAAAGATGTTTTCTATCGCGGCGACCTTACATGGACAGCGTTTCAAAATAAATATTTTGCCACGGCCCTTATCCCAGAGCAAGGAGTCAAGTCGGCGGTCATTAAAAAATCAGGGGAACACGCGTACGTTGGGTTGGAAATGGAGAGCGTGCAGTCGGCCGCGTCCACTTCCTATATTCTTTACGCAGGAACCAAGGGGTTAATAATCCTGGAGGAAGCGGGGCACAAACTGGTTCGGCTTTTGGATTATGGATGGCTGGGTAACAAGTTTGCCTTTCTCGTAAAACCCCTCCTAAAAGCTCTTCAATATTTCTACGGACTATTTAACAATTACGGTTGGGCCATTATCGTCATTACGATCATCATCAAAATCATTTTCTTCCCGCTCACGCACAAGAGTTTTAAATCGATGAAGGGAATGCAGAAAGTCCAGCCCTACGTCAAAGTCATTCAGGAACGACACAAAAAAGACCGGCAGAAGATGAACGAGGAAATGCTTGAGTTGTATAAAAAGCACAAGGTGAATCCACTTGGCGGGTGCCTCCCCATGCTGCTGCAGGTTCCCGTTTTCATCGCGTTGTACCACGCCCTCTTCTTTTCCATTGAACTGCGCGGCGCCCCGTTTGTAGGGTGGGTTACTGATCTATCGGTAGCTGACCCCTACTACGTCTGGCCTGTCATGATGGGCGCTTCTATGTTCTTGCAACAAAAGCTCAACCCCTCGATCGGCGATCCCACTCAGCAGAAGATTATGATGATGTTGCCCGTCGTTTTCACGTTTCTCTTCATGACATTCCCGGCAGGACTCGTAATCTATTGGACCACCAACAATGTCTTAACCATCGCCCAGCAATACTACATCTACAAGTTTGCCAAAGACTAACCGGATACGACCTAGAGTAAGTGTGCTGTGGGCTCTCGCATCCCAGTTCCTACCGGGGTTATCATTTGGCAAGAATTCTCGCCCTGAGAAACAACATTTCCATCCTATAATCTTATTCACAATCCAACGTAATGGGAATATGCTGTTATGGATCTTAACTATGAACTCGAGGCTATGAGCTCGGAATCATGAACTTCCATTCCGACACCATCGCAGCTATAGCCACCCCTGTCGGAGAGGGTGGCGTCAGCATCATCCGTATCAGCGGACAAGGTGCCCTACCCATTGCTTTAAAACTGTTCCGCTCACCCGACGGAAAATCCGTGGGCGAGATCACTCCCCACCGGGTACATTTCGGCATCATTCATGACCCAGCCAATGGGCAATGTATCGACGAGGTTTTCCTCACCTGGTTTAAGGCCCCTAAAAGTTTTACCGCGGAAGACGTGGTGGAGGTCAGTGCTCATGGCGGGCTGTTCGTTTCATCGCGCATTCTCGACCTTATCCTCGACCAGGGAGCGCATCTTGCCGAGCCTGGGGAGTTCACCCGCCGTGCATTCACGAACGGACGCATCGACTTGTCCCAAGCCGAAGCGGTAGCCGATCTCATCGCCGCCGCATCGGAGAAGGCCATGCAGTCGGCAATTGGACAACTCAAGGGCCAATTATCTGAACAATTAAACGGACTTTACGATCGCCTGCTCTTGATCCTTAGCCAGATCGAAGCAGCTATCGACTTTCCCGAAGAAGACTTGGATTTTAAGGAGAGCAATCGGTCGGAAAGCAAAATTCGGAGCGTCCGCGAAGAAGTAGATGCTCTAATCCGTACCTATCGACAAGGAAAAATTTTTCGCGAAGGAGCGTCCGTTGCCCTGGTTGGCAAACCCAACGTTGGCAAATCCAGCCTGCTTAACGCCCTGCTCCAGGAGGACCGTGCCATCGTCACCCCACACCCAGGAACCACTCGAGATACAATTGAAGAGCGAGTGCGCATCCGTGATATCCATATCAACATCATCGACTCAGCCGGATTGCGCAGTCATCCGGAGACAATTGAAGAAGAAGGCATCCGAAGAACCCGCTCGGCCGTCGAGCGTGCAGACCTTGTTCTTGTGATTTTCGACCGCTCACAGCCTCTGGATGCAAACGATGATCTCATACATTGCGAAGTCGAGGACAAAACTAAACTGATTATCGTCAACAAGTGTGATCTGAAGGAAGATTGGCCAGCCAACGTTTTAAAAGAAA
>CAZVZT010000011.1:0-4044 GCA_964631515.1 uncultured Nitrospinaceae bacterium | reverse complement strand
GCGATTCTCGGGAAAACCATCGAGGACGATCTGCTTGATCAAATCTTCAGTACCTTCTGCATCGGCAAATAGCTTCTAGGTAGCCCCTAATAGAAACCTTCGAGAGGAAAGATAAAAACCATTCTCATCCGCCTTTGATCTTTTTCACCAAAACATCGCGCATGGCATCAGCGGGCGCCTCGCAGCCCGTCCACAGCTCGAACTGACCAACAGCCTGGTTGAGGAACAACTCGACCCCGGAGATCGCAATACACCCTGCAGATTTAGCTTCGCGGATAAACCGGGTCTCTGGGGGGTTATACACGGAGTCGAACACAACCATCCCTTCACGAAAATACCTTGAGGGAAGTGGCGTTTCTTCCACGTTAGGGCTCATCCCCACTGGTGAACAGTTTATGATGACATCTGCCAATATCTCCCCGGCGTCCTGAATGCTCACAGCCTCCCCACCCAACTCTTTCGCAAGTTGGAGCCCGCGCTTCTTATTGCGGTAGTAGGTGGCGGTGACCTTCGCACCTTTCTCGCGCACACCGTGCCCGATCGCCTTGGCGGTGCCACCCGCACCAATGATAAGAACATTCTTTCCACTCAACTCGGTGTACCGCTCAAGTACCTTAACCGCCCCGGTGCAATCGGTATTGTACCCCTTCCAGTCTTCCCCATCGCGAACCACGGTATTAACCGCTCCAATCTTCTTTGCTGTCCCGTCAGTCTTATCAAGTATCGGCATGATATCTTCCTTGAACGGCATGGTCACGCTTAGCCCCTCGAAGTAGGGGCTAAATGCTTTAAAAAACCGCTCGACGTTGTCCACCAGAAATGGGACGTAAATATCAGATAATCCCGCCTCTTTGAAGGCACGGTTATGGATGAAGTAGCCCATGCTTTTGGAAACGGGGTTGCCGATGACGCCATAAATTTTAAATGCCTCGCGCCTTTCACCAACTCGGTAAATGTCCTTCAGCGTTACGGCAGTAATCTGTCCTGGAGCACTTTCCTTTCCAGTCTCCAACGACCCAAAGGTAAGGAACCCGCCCAACAGCGGTGACAGGATACGGCTTATCTCTCCCCGCTCGCCCATGCACAGCGCAATGAGTTTTTTCCCGTCTCTTTTAGAACGGGAAAGCAGGTCGAATAGAGCCAGATTATCTGTAATGTCACGTGCATAGGTAACAATTTTGATTACGTCAGCTGGCATCTCACACATCAGTTCGTACAAATGAGCCAACTCTTCCGGTGTGTCAGTGAAGTTATGGTAGGAAAGAATAATCTTAGACTTGCGCTCGGACTCTAGAAACGGTTTCAACAGCTCCTTGGAGGTAGAGGCTTCTATATCTACATACTCCGCTCCCGCATCCATTGCTTTCCTCAAGATGTCCACCCGCTTTTTTTCGCTTCCCCTGAACTGTCCTCCCTCGAGCTTAGTGCGGTTAGTAACGATGAACGGTTTCGTAGAGGCTTCAAGAAGAGTATTTAGATCGTACTCGTCCATGAGGTCCAAGCGTAGTTCCAGCAGGTCCGCTAACGGTTCCGCCGCGGTAATGTCCTGAATAGATTTTTCTTGGGTGGGGCCAACAATTGGAATGCAGATCATGAAAAAGTTGTATACGAAATTCCTGGAGCATGCAAGGGCAACACAGCAGAATGGCCGGAAATCAAGCTTGACCCTAACGGTCTGAAATGATACAAAGTTTCACCGCAAGGCCCAAAGCTATCCCCTTAGCTAAAGACCATGCCTAGAGGGCTAGCGTGGAAGATTTTAGTTACGCTTTTCCACCTAATGTTAAAGACCAAGAATACTCAGTAAATCTGGAGAAAAGCTAATGGAAGTAAACACTATTAAGATAGAGATTAGGAAGCACCACGTAACACCTGACGTGAACGTGCTGGATTTGGTGATTGACGCCGACGGCGAAGTGATCAAGAAACAAACTCAGCATAAAGATAACGACCGCTCCTTCCAGCAATTCGTCAAAGACGCGATCAATCTGGGTAAGACTTTATCCGATGCCCGCATCGAATAAATCAGAATAGACGTGGAACCAGAAGGGACTTCTCCGCTAGGGGGTTGTTCGCAGGGTCAAATAACTGTCCAGGTACCTAGTGTGGCTCTTCGGCAGGGTGACGCAATAAAAAAAGGGCGCTAGGGACAATCGCGCCTATCTTCTTTCTTCCTCCATTTCTCACCGTATAGACACAGAGACTGTCATCCTAATGAGTGACAGCCATGAAGATTTTTTTGAACTAGGATATTCCAAGCTTCAGGCGTGCATTTGACATACGTCGGCGGGTACTGGGTATTCTTCTGAGGGGGCTCGCTTTTCTGACTTCTGGTGGGGCTGAGGATACCGGAACAGTTTCCCCTCGTAGTTTTTGATGACAACCTCGTTCTCGTTGTGCTCGATTACTGTATCGGGTAGCAACCTTACCTTCCCGCCACCGCCCGGGGCATCAATCACGAAATAAGGAACCCCCATCCCAGACGTGTGCCCCTGCAGATCACTGATAAGATCCAATCCCTTTTGCACATCCGTGCGAAAATGATCGGTCCCCAAAGCCATATCAGTCTGAAAAAGGTAATATGGCTTGACTCGAACCTTGAGAAGTTTTTGCATTAACTTCCTCATGGTTTCTGAGTCATCGTTAACGCCCTTGAGCAAAACCGTTTGACTGCCCAGAGGAATCCCCGTATCAGCGAGCATATTACACGCCTTCTCTACTTCTGGGGTGAGTTCGTCAGGATGGTTGAAGTGCATGTTGAAATAGAGTGGATGATATTTCTTAAGCATGGTGCAGAGTTCAGGGGTCACCCTCTGCGGTAGAGTACCCGGAACTCGCGTCCCGATACGGATGATCTCCAGGTGGGGAATGGCTCGCAAATCGCTCAAGACGCGCTCCAATTCCTTATCGGGAACCAAGAGCGGGTCGCCACCTGAAAGGATAACGTCACGCACCTCCGGGTGACTGCCAATATACTCAATCCCCTGACGAAGAGTATCACGTGTGACAATACCGGGAAAACCGACCTTCCGTTTCCGTGTACAAAAACGACAAATGACCGGACACTGATTGTTGATCATCAGCAAAACCCGATCGGGGTATCGGTGAATTAACTCCGGAACGGGCATGTTTCCTTCTTCGTTGAGTGGATCGGAGACCAGAGGGCTATCATTGAGAATGAAGTCATCCAACTCCTCAAGCGTGGGCACGACCTGTTTCCAAAGCGGGTCGTTTTCATTTTTAATCTGGTTAAGAAAGTAAGAATTGATGCGGATTGGAAAAACTTCAGCAACCCTTTCTAGCTTGTCCCGATACTCGGGGGACTCAGGAATGAAAGGAAGATCTTCGACCTTGACGACACTGCCACTTAGGTGTTTTTGCCATTCTTGCATAGTTTTCCCTTATGGAAGTTTACGATCTGACCGAGTAGGTTTTTTTAAGATAATCGATGATCTTATACTCGTCGCTCATCACCACCTCACCATCGACAAGGACGGGAACCATGTATTGCCCGGATACCTCAAAAACATTCCGGCGCTCGTGATGAGCCCAAGGCACGTCGATCTTTTCATAATCGATATCGAGCCGATCCAACACCGACCGTACCATGGCGCAATAGCCGCACCCATCTATGTTGTACAATTTCATATGTCCCATTTCAATTATCTAAATGATCTTTCGTTATCTTTTCTCGGACGCACACGGTACAAGGATCGCATCTGACATCCCGTGAATTTTCTTTTTATCATGTGGACACAGGGTTGCAAGAATTCCTGCCAATCGAGCTGCACCGTTGACAATGAAATAGTACGGGGTCAAGCGAACTCGCGCATCCATCTCTTTCATCGATTCAGTTGACGTGCTCCAGTACCGGGCCCGAACTCGTCGCCCTTTATGGAACGCCTGAAGAATCGATGGTTGTTCGGGAAACCGCTCGAGACTTTCTTCCAGGGTTTGGCTCCAAACCTCCCCAGATACATCATGCCCCACAACAACCCCACGGCTTCCCCAGGATTCCGGCGAGAATCCGGAAGGTTTGATCAC
>CAZVZT010000010.1:0-20788 GCA_964631515.1 uncultured Nitrospinaceae bacterium | reverse complement strand
GTGTCCCTAAAGAATAGATCCAAGCTTTCGCGTCGAGCCCGTGACCGCAAGCTGGGGCAGGTCAAGCGCAAATACCGAAAGATCCTTTTACAACTGGCCCGCGCTAAGGACCCGAGCAAACTGAAGGGGGAGCCGAAACGTATTCATGACATGGTTAAGAATAATTTTCGCCGTGCGTCACGCAATATTCGCGTCCAGATTGGGCAGAAAGACCGGTTTGGTAAAGGATTGGAACGCTCTGGTGCGTATATGGATCAGATCAATCAAATCTTTCGCGAATACAAGTTACCAAGTGAGCTAGCCGTACTTCCTCATGTTGAGTCATCTTTCCAGCTGAATGCTTACTCCAGTGCCGGTGCGGCAGGAGTATGGCAATTCACCCGCGGTACGGGCCGATTGTTT
This sequence comes from uncultured Nitrospinaceae bacterium, assembly GCA_964631515.1. GTDB lineage: Bacteria > Nitrospinota > Nitrospinia > Nitrospinales > VA-1 > CAJWLY01. Next base: position 20,386 of record CAZVZT010000010.1, on the reverse strand, counting down.
ATGAAAGTCGGATACGATGTGGACGAACGTCGTGATCCTATCCTTTCCACAGTGGCTGCGGCGAAACTGCTGAAGAGGAATTTTGAGGTCCTTAAAAGGTGGCCCTTGGCCATCACCGCCTACAATCATGGTACCCAGGGAATGAAGCAGGCGCAAAAGCGTCATGGCAATAACATTGTGGATATTATCGGCAAGTACCGGGGCCGCACTTTCGGGTTTGCTTCTAAAAATTTTTATGCCGAATTTTTGGCTGCCAAGCATGTGGTGGAACACCAGGATAAGTATTTCCCAAATCTCCAAATCACCAAACCCAGGACGATGGCCTCGGTTCGATTTAAGGACTATGTGCATTTAAACAGCATCGTGTCCCATTTCGGGATGACCCAGGACGAAGTTGCAAAATATAATCCGGCGCTACGGAATCCAGTTATTTCTGGCCAGAAACGCATACCGAGTGGGTTTACCTTTCAGGCTCCTGCCAAGGATTATCCGCAACTCAAAGCGCTTTATCGGGCGCTCCCCGTTTCAGCAAGGCACAAAAAGCAGATTAGGTCTAAGTGGTACACCGTTCGGCGTGGCGATACTCTGTCTGAGGTGGCAGGGCGGTTTAAGACCTCTGTAGAAAAACTTTATCGCTACAACAATTTAACGCACCGGAACAGAATTTATATTGGGCAGGTGCTCCGGCTTCCGGGCAGAGGTGCTGCACAGGTTCCACGGGGCCGCTTGGTAAAGGTATCCCTACCCAGGAAAAAATACACGGGCGAGACGATGAATTACCGGGTACGTCGAAACGATAACCTATCGAAGATCGCGCACCGGTTTGACACCGATGTTCGGGGACTGGTTCAGCTCAACGGGATACGTAATCCCGACCAGCTGTATCCTGGTCAATTCTTAAAAGTTCCACAGGAAGTTGTGGTTGCTCAAGCCATCACTTCCGCTCGGACCGCGCCAAAGATTAAGAAACCATCTTCTAAAAAGAAGAGGCCGGTTTTGAAGACGAACCGATTGGATAAGAAAAAGAAGGCTGAGAGGAAGCTAGACGACTCTAAGATTGATATCAGGTCCGTGCGCAACGTCCACTCTCTGGACAAGATGAATAAGGACCGGCCTGCATTCTTGCCTATTACGTTTGCCAGCAAGGATACTCGCACAGCTCGTCTCGGTGTTATCACAGTTGATTTTGATGAGACCTTGAGCCATTACGCAGATTGGGCGGGGCTTCCTATTCGCAAAATATTACGTACCAATAAAATGCGCAGCCGCTCCCGTCTGGATATCCACTCTAAGATCAAAATCCCGTTCACCAAGGTTGATCCCGATGTTTTCGAGGAACGGAGGCAGGAATACCACAAGGGTATTCAAGAGGATTTCTTCAACAACTATCGCATCGACAAGCTTCTTGTGCGTGATATTAGTAAGGGCGAGACAGTTTGGGAAATCTGCAACGAGATTTACTCCATTCCGTTCTGGCTTCTCGCCAGTTATAATCCGGAGCAGAATATTGACACCCTCGCCGAGGGTGAGCCTATCAACATTCCCATAATCTCTCAAATCAAAGCCAGTTAAACTGGAAAATTTCTTAGGGCGGTTACTAAGGCCGTGACGTGGGCTTCAATGCGGGTTTCCATGGAGAAATGAGTTGCCGTCTCAAGCGTGATGCAATGGGTTGGTCCGGTTGCTAGTGCATAAAGGGCCATCGGCCACCATTCCATATCCTTCGGATCTTTCAACCGCTGGATTACACCGTGCTCCGACGGGGTTCCTTCGATTTCCTCATCCCTGTTGATTGGCATAAGGTCTTTCACCGCTTCAATAATACGGAATCCCAAGCTTTTTTTCAGTGGTGGTTCCGCTTTCTCATAAAGATAGTACCCCGAGCTTTCGCAATCTTCATGCAGTTCTAGACTCAAGTCATAGGATGAAGAGGTGACTATCGACTGTGTCAGCACAACCTCCGCAGGCGGAGACTCTTCCCTGAACATACGATTCAAGTCAATTCCTTGATGGTTTTCCCGGGTGCCGTGTTCGAACCCGTAAGGATTAATGCAGGGGAGGACAGTGAGTTCCCAGGTATCTAGAAAGGGAAGGTGCCGGCCTGACTCCAGAAACTCACAGACTGCTCCGACTCCGGCCGGCTCATCGCCATGCATTCCCGCGGAAATAAGAGCCCGTCTGGAGTTTCCTTGCCCTAGTACAATTTTTTTTATCGGATAACTTCCCGTAGGCGTAGAGATTTCTCCGAGCGTATCAATGTGGCCTATCACATTGGCTGAAGTTTCCAAACGGCGTATAATTTCGGAATGATTGTGCGTACGCTCAAGAGTCATTTTAGGGCCCTCATTGCTTCATTAAACCCATTGGCCTGGCTCAGGGTAACACTTATATTCTTATCCAGTTTTGTCTTGAAATCCGCACTCCTTGTGAATGACGCAGGCGGCACAGCTAAAATTCTTAGCCTTGCAGGTATAGCGTCCGTGCAGGATAAGTAAATGGTGGGCGGTTTTTACCCAGCGTTTGGGTGTAACCTCCAGCAGTTTCATTTCGGTTTCTAGGACCGATTTCCCCGGCGCGAGGCCGGTGCGGTTAGCGACGCGAAAGACATGGGTATCGACCGCGATCGTCGCTTGCCCAAATGCTTCATTGAGAACTACGCTAGCTGTCTTTCTGCCGACGCCAGGAAGTTGTTCCAGGGCTTCACGTGATTTTGGAACCTCTCCACCATGCTTATCAATCAGGATTTGGCAGGTACGAATGATATTTTTTGCCTTGGTCGGGGCGAGACCAATTCGTTGAATGAGGCGAGCTAATTCTTTCTCACCGCAAGCGAGAATCGCGTGGGGGGTCGAATAAGATTCAAATAGAGGTGGGGTCACCTCGTTTACGATTTTATCGGTGGCCTGTGCGCTGAGGATCACCGCGACGAGCAACTCGAAATGGTTTTCATAAAGCAGTTCCGAGCGCGCCTCGGGAATGCTTTGGTCTAGCTTCTTATAGAGAAGGCGAATGGTATTGGAGTCCAAGGCAGAAGCCCATATACGTGCCATGCTTCGATATCAAACCGGCTCGAACGAGCGGCACATGACATGATTTAGAGGATGTCAGTTACTTTTTTTTTGGAGCGTCGTGAGCACACCGCACGCCGACCCAGAAATCTTCCGTATTATCTGCCATGCCAGGATAGCGGATAGTTGTACGGACAAATTCACTCTCATCGATCCAGGATCCGCCGCGTATTACATGCCAGCTGAGCAGGTGAGACGGACCCTTGGGGTTTTTAACGGGACTGTTCTTATAGTAGAACTCCCCGTACCAGTCTTCTACCCATTCCCAAACGCCGCCCAGCATATCGTAGAGCCCCCAGGCATTCGGTTTTAGCGTACCAATCGGGTGATGTGTGTGTCCGGAGTTGCCAATGAACCACACGTAATCGGCTTCAATTTCATCGCCCCACGGATACTCTGTATTTTTTCCTGTACGTGCGGCGAACTCCCACTCTGCTTCCGTGGGCAAGCGGTGTCCTTCTCTGGCACAGAACTCGCGGGCCTCGGACCAGTCCAATTGATTGACCGCGATATCCTTCCCTTTAATGACTGAGTTGTTATACCTCATTACCTTTTCCCACTTTTCTTGGGTAACCTCGTGAGTGTCCATATAATACGCATCTAGACACACTTTATGCACGGGGCGTTCACGGTCATTGGGGCGGTCCGGCTTGTCAGGAGTGCCCCCAAGATAGTCATAGACCTTGTTGGTCCCCATGTTGAAACAACCAGGCTCAATAAGGACCATTCCCTCCGGGATCTTTTGAGCAAAAGCTTGCGGAGGAAAGTAGGTGCTCAATATTACCAATAAGCATAAGATCAGATTTTTCATAGCCGCTGATTGTACGCATCAAGTCCAGTCAGGTCAAGGAAAGTGAAAGGCTCCTGAAACCACATGTATCCACTAGGGATGACGGATTGTAAAAGGAGTTTTTTTTAACCGGTGCGTTGGTTCGAAAACATTTTGATAGTCTTGTCTTTCCAGTCTGTTTTTTCGACTCAGGTTATTCCGTAATCCTGAAGCGAAGACACCGTCATGTCTTTTTTTCGAAGCGCATGAAGAGCGTCAAGTAAGGCAAACGCACCGGCAATTGTGGTGTAGTAGGGGAGGTTTTGGTTTAACGAAGCCCGTCGCAGGGAAAAAGAATCTTTTATCGATTGCTCTCCAAAGACGGTGTTGATCGTGAACTGAATTCGACCGCACTCGATACTCTCTACAATGTGAGGCGATCCTTCCTTGACCTTGTTGATAGAAGTTGCTGTCAATCCATGATCGTTCAGGTACCGCGCTGTTCCCCGGGTTGCGATAATTTCGTAGCCCAACTCTAAAAAACTTTTGGCGATCCGCAGGGCTTCCGGCTTGTCTTCGTCTTTGACACTAATGAAGGCATTTCCCTCTGCGGGGAAACGGATTCCCGCGGCGATTTGGGATTTGGCAAATGCCATACCAAAAGATCTGTCAATTCCCATCACTTCTCCGGTGGATTTCATTTCCGGTCCCAAAAGGATGTCCACCTTGTCAAATTTGTTGAATGGGAAAACGGATTCCTTAACAGCAATATGCGATACTGTTGCTTCAGAAACAATCTCCAGCTCCTTCAAAGTCTTGCCAGCCATCACTCGTGCGGCCAGTTTAGCAAGCGGGACACCCGTGGTTTTGCTGATAAATGGAATCGTCCGAGAGGCGCGTGGGTTGACCTCTAGGATATAGATGTCCTCGTTCTTGACAGCAAACTGAATGTTGATCAAACCAATCACGTTCAACTCGCGGGCTAGTGCGCAAGCCTGCTCCTTAATGGTTTCGATTAATTTGGAATCCATCGAAAACGCGGGAAGGGAGCAGGCACTGTCCCCGGAATGGATCCCTGCTTCCTCAATGTGCTCCATGACCCCACCGATGATTACATCGGTCCCATCAGAAATTGCATCAACATCAACCTCGGTTGCCTTCTCCAGAAAATCATCAATCAGAATAGGATGCTCTGGCGAGGCCTCTACTGCGTGCTCCATGTAATGTTCCAATCGACGTTGATCGTATACGATTTCCATGGCGCGTCCTCCAAGAACATAAGAGGGGCGCACTACCACGGGATATCCGATTTGAGAGGCGATCTGCTTTGCCTCCTCGAAGGAAGAGGCGGTTCCGTTAGAAGGTTGCTTGAGGCCCAGGGTTTCCAGAACTTCCTTGAAACGCTTTCGATCTTCCGCTCGGTCGATGTTATCCGGGCTGGTTCCAATGATAGGAACGCCTGCTTGCATTAATGGAACCGCGAGTTTCAATGGGGTCTGACCGCCGAATTGAACGATCACGCCATCCGGTTGCTCAACTTCAACGATATGCATGACGTCTTCAAATGTCACCGGCTCAAAATAAAGTCGGTCGGAAGTATCGTAGTCCGTGCTCACCGTTTCCGGGTTGCAGTTGACCATGATTGTCTCAAACCCATCTTCCTTCAGCGCAAAAGCGGCATGGACACAGCAGTAATCGAATTCGATTCCCTGCCCAATTCGGTTAGGCCCACCACCCAAGATTATAATTTTTTTATTTTTGGAAGGGATCGCCTCGCATTCCGATTCGTAGGTGGAATAAAGATAGGGAGTATGGGCTTCGAATTCACCCCCACAGGTATCGACTCTTTTAAAGACCGGTTTAACTCCATCACAGATCCTCTTTTCTCGCACCTCGTTCTCCTCGCACCGAAGCAAACCAGATATATACTTGTCGGAATAACCAGTTTCCTTGGCGCGTTTTATCAAATCGGCGGGCAGCTCCTTTAGTTTTCGGGCCGATTTAATCTCATTCTCCAGTTCAATGATTTGCAGGATATTGTGTAGGAACCAGGGATCAACGGAAGTGATCTCATAAATCTCTTCAACAGAAACACCACGACGTAGGGCCGCGGCGATGCACCACAGCCGGTCCCAAAAGGGAAAGCGAAGAACCTCCTTCAGCTTCTCCTTTATTTCCTTCGGAGTCAGTTCCCCGGTTTTTGGAATATGCTTGAAGTTTTCTTCCAGACCGAAAACATTTATTTCCAGCGAGCGGAGAGCCTTGTTCAACGATTCCTTGAATGTACGTCCGATAGCCATTGCTTCGCCAACTGATTTCATCTGGGTCGAAAGTACGGGCTCGCTTCCAGAGAATTTTTCGAAAGTGAACCGTGGAATTTTTACCACGCAATAATCGATAGTCGGTTCGAATGAAGCTGGTGTGACCTGTGTGATATCATTTCTGATTTCATCAAGGGTATAGCCCACGGCAAGTTTGGCTGCAATTTTAGCGATGGGAAATCCGGTTGCCTTCGAGGCTAGAGCCGAGCTTCGGGAGACCCGCGGGTTCATTTCGATCACAATCATCTCGCCTGTCCCCGGGTCCTGCGCGAATTGAATGTTGGAGCCACCTGTTTCAACCCCGATTTCCCTGATGATGTCGATGGCTGCATTGCGCATCGCCTGATATTCTTTGTCAGTGAGGGTTTGTGCAGGCGCGACCGTGATACTATCCCCCGTGTGGATGCCCATGGGATCCAGGTTCTCGATCGAACATACGATTACCACGTTATCTCTAAGATCACGCATCACTTCAAGTTCATACTCTTTCCATCCCAGCAGAGATTTTTCGATGAGTACTTCGTGCGTTGGGCTGATCTGGAGGGCCATCTCTATGAGTGACTCAAAATCCTCCTCTTGGTAGGCGATACTTCCCCCGCTTCCGCCCAAGGTAAAGGAGGGGCGAATAATTGCTGGAAATCCGGTTTCCCGTACAATGTTCCAAGCTTCATTGAGGTCATGAGCCTGGCCGCTGGGCGCCACTTTCTGGCCAATTCGTAACATGGCCTCCTTGAAGCTCTGGCGGTTTTCTGCTTTTTGAATAGCTTCGACGTCGGCTCCAATCAACTTCACGCCATATTTGTCGAGAACGCCGCTCTCATTGACAGCAAGCGCGGTGTTCAGTCCGGTTTGTCCCCCCATGGTCGGAAGAAGCGCGTCGGGTCGGTCTTTTTTTATGATCATCTCCACTACCTGCGGAGTGACTGGTTCGACATAGGTTCGATCAGCAAAATCCGGGTCGGTCATGATGGTGGCCGGATTGCTGTTAAGTAGAATTACCTCATATCCTTCCTCCTTGAGGGCCTTGCAGGCCTGGGTACCCGAGTAATCGAACTCGCACGCTTGCCCAATTACGATTGGCCCAGCTCCGATCAGCAGGATTTTTTTTATGTCGGTTCTTTTAGGCATTGGTTAAGGTGATTCTTTAAAATTAGTGATGCTCGTCCATTAGAGCGGCGAATTCCGAAAATAAATACTCCGAATCGTGTGGGCCAGGAGATGCTTCCGGATGATACTGAACGGATAAAACGGGCAACGTCTTGTGCTGAATCCTTTCGACTGTGTTGTCATTCAAGTTGACAGCGGTGACTATGTACTCATCGGTTATGGAGTTGGCGTCCACCGCAAACCCGTGATTCTGGGCGGTGATCTCCACTTTGCGGGTCTTGAGATCCATAACCGGCTGATTTCCACCGTGGTGTCCGAACCGCAATTTATAAGTTTTTGCACCCAGTGCAAGAGAAAGTATCTGGTGCCCCAGACAGATTCCAAAAATAGGAACTTTCCCGAGAAGCTGCCGTACATTTTCCGAGGCATAGGAAACTGCGGCGGGGTCGCCAGGACCATTTGAAAGGAACACTCCATCTGGTTTCAAGGCTAGAACGTCATCGGCTGGCATGGATGCCGGAACTACTTTGACCCTGCATCCCGCCTGAATCAGCAGGCGCAGGATATTTCGTTTGATTCCAAAATCGTAGGCCACCACAAAATTGGATTTTTCAGGTTTGGCGGGAGCAGACCGGCATGTCGCCTTTCCGTTGCTTAATTCCCATTCGCCCTCGTTCCAATCATAAGGCTCATGGCAGCTCACTTTCTTGACTAAGTCTTTCCCTTCCAAGCCAGGGGATTTGCGGGCTTGTTCTACCAGTTTTCTCGGATCTATTTTCCGAGTAGAAAGCACCGCCTGTTGAGCGCCTGCGCCACGAATATGGCGCGTTAAAGCCCGTGTGTCGATTCCCTGAATACCAACAACACCATATTTCGCGAGAAAATCTTCCAATTTGCCACGGGACCTCCAGTTACTGGGGATCCCGCTGAGTTCCTTGATAATGAAGCCCGAAAGAAAAGGTCGGTCAGATTCAAAATCTTCTGGATTGATTCCATAATTCCCAATAAGGGGGTAGGTCATTACCACCATCTGTCCACAGTAGGAGGGGTCTGTTATTACCTCTTGATAACCTGACATGCTAGTGTTAAAGACAACTTCGCCTTCCACTTCGCCTTGGGCGCCGAAGGCCACTCCCTCAAATATTTTGCCGTCGGCCAGAGCCAGTACTGCTTTCATGATGTCTTGAGAATTTGCAAGGTTATTTAATTTTTAGCCGCCGAGTATATTACTTTACCGCCGACAAGGGTATGCGTAACTTTCCCTTTTACCTTCCACCCGTCGAATGGACTGTTCTTGCTTCTGGAATGCAGTCTGGAAACGTCAACCGTGTATTCCTCTTCCGGATTAAAAATAACCACATCCGCAAATTTACCGACGGAAAGAGTTCCCGCATCCAAGTTGAAAATGCTGGCAGGCGTGGAGGTAATTTTTTCGATTGCGCGGGGTAGGGTAAGCCTGTTTTCCTGAACTAGCCTCAGCGTCAGTGGGAGAGCGGTTTCCAGGCCCACAATCCCGAAGCAGGCGTGCTGATACTCGACCTGCTTGTCGACCACGTCATGAGGGGCATGATCGGTGGCGATTATGTCGATGGTATCGTCCTCGAGCCCTTCCTTGATGCGCTCAATATCATTCTGCGTGCGGAGAGGCGGACTCATTTTTGTATTGCTATCATAGCCCCTAACCGCTTCGTCTGTGAGTGTGAAATGATGAGGCGCAACTTCGCAGGTGACAGGCAAGCCTTGCGCCTTTGCCTGTCGCACCAGTTCCACGGCGTTCCCACTACTAATATGGGCCACGTGGAGGCGTCCTCCTGTCTTTTTAAGAAGAGCAATGTCTCGATAGACCATGATGTCCTCCGCCTCTACCGGCATCCCCTTCAGCCCCAGCTCAGTTGCGACAGCGCCCTCATTCATGCAGCCTCCCTCTGTGAGGTCGAGGACTTCACTGTGCTGAATAAGAGGCAAACCAAACATTCTGCTGTATTCGAATGCGCGACGCATCAACTCGCTATTCATTACTGGGCGCCCATCGTCTGAGAAAGCGATGGCTCCAGCATCTTTCAGGTCACTCATCTCCGACAAACGCTCTCCAGCAAGCCCTTGGGATATGGCGCCAATGGGATGCACGCGAACAGTCCCACAAGCCTTTGCCTGCGCCAGTATCAGTTCGGTCACCGACCGGGTATCATTAACCGGGTTTGTATTGGGCATGATCGCCACCGTGGTGAATCCGCCAGCCGCTGCAGACCGGCATCCGGATTCGATAGTTTCCTTGTACTCGAATCCCGGTTCCCGAAAATGGACGTGCATATCAATGAAACCCGGTGCGACAATGTGACCCCCGGCATCTATCGTCTTGGCCTCGCACTTAATTTTGCCCGCGGGTTCGACAGCCTTGATCTTTCCTTTTTCGATCAGAAGGTCGCGCTGCTCGTCAATACCGTTGGCCGGATCGATGACCCGACCATTTTTAATTAAGACCATTATCGCTCCCCCCAAGCAGGAGATACATTAGGGCCATTCGAATGGCCACCCCGTTGGTCACTTGGTCCAGGATGAGAGAGCGCTTGTCCTGCATAACATCCAGGGCAATCTCGATTCCCCGGTTGACCGGGCCAGGGTGAATAATCAAAATATCTTCCGGAGCACGCTCCAGTTTCTCGGAGGTCAAACAGAACAGGTTGGAGTATTCGCGGAGGCTGGGCAGGAGAAACCTGTTTTGCCGCTCGGTCTGGATACGGAGCATCATAATTACGTCCGCGTCTCGGATGGCTTCTGCCAGATTATGGCTTACTTCAACGCCCAGTCGCTCAATCTCAAAGGGGATCATAGTGGGTGGTCCAACCAATCGCACGTCCATGCCCATGGTCTTCATGGCGAATATGTTGGAGCGCACCACCCGACTGTGTGCAATGTCACCAACGATAACTACCCTCAGCCCCTCCAGCGAACCCTTGTGCTCCTGAATGGTCAAAAGATCGAGAAGAGATTGGGTAGGGTGCTCGTGCGCACCGTCACCAGCATTGATTATGGAGCTTTTGGTGAAGTGGGAGATAAGCTCAGCCGCTCCCGCGCAGGCATGTCGGATCACAATGATATCCGGGTTCATCGCCTCGAGATTGCGGGCAGTATCGATCAGGTTTTCTCCCTTGACCGTACTGCTGCTTGAACCGGTTATATTAATCACGTCAGCGCTTAAGCGTTTTCCTGCGATTTCAAATGATGTGCGGGTCCGTGTGCTGGGCTCAAAAAAAAGGTTGATAACAGTCCGGCCTCTGAGGGTAGGGACCTTCTTGATCGGCCGCGTCGAAATTTCTTTGAAAGCATTGGCGGTGTCTAGGATCGTCGATATGTCTTCCCGGGCGAGGTCGCGTGTTCCCAAAATATTTTTCAATGTAATAGGCATTATTCTTTTTTACTCAAGACTTTAGCGAGTATAACCTCATCTACTCCATCATCTTCTTTTAGGTGGACCTGAACCTGGTTGGATTTGGATGTCGGAAGGTTTTTCCCCACATAGTCTGGACGGATGGGAAGTTCCCGGTGTCCTCTGTCAATCAAAACTCCCAGTTGAACGGTTGCGGGCCGACCAAAATCGATGAGCGCATCGATGGCGGCGCGGATGGTTCGTCCGGTGTACAACACGTCATCGATCAGGACGATTTCCTTCCCTTCCAGAGAAAATGAAATATCGGTTTTTTTGACCTCGGGACTTTGTTTGCTGGTTCCTAGGTCGTCCCGGTAGAGAGTGATATCCAGAATTCCGAGGCTGACAGACGTACTTTCGATTTCATTGATTTTTTTTGCCAGTCTCTGCGCCAAAGTCGCGCCTCGCGTACGTATACCCACTAAGGCCAGTTTGTCGGCACCCTTATTTTTCTCCAGTATTTCGTGGGCGATTCGGGTAACGGCACGGGAAATATCTTTTTCATTGAAGATGACCGAACTCAATTGGATCTCCGGTTCAGGGCAAAAAAATACCCCCTTAGGATCGAATCCCATAAGGAGGCTCTAAAATTATAACGTTCTGGTTTCACTTTCGGATCCCTTAACGGTCTCACAGTACCGTCTTAAAGAGTTTCCAGAATAATAACTGAGGCTTATTTTTAAGTCAAGAAGAAACACCGCTCGTCTTGAACGGTAAACTGGAGATAGTACGATAAAGGCCTTCAACCAGTTGATGGTGGTGAGAATCCCAGTTTACTTAGCCCTGTTTTGTTTCCAGTCAATAACCACCTCACCTTTTATAACCTTTAACTGACAGCCCAGACGCATGCCTTTTTCTAAATCTTGCGGATCTAGAAAATCTTTTTCCGTTTCGTTCACCTTGGAAACGTTCTCTGCCCCCTTGATGACCGTAAGTTCGCAAATCCCGCACGTTCCCTCGGTGCAGCCAAAGGAAAAATTCGAATCAACCCCTTCACATGCGTCAATCAACGAGGTCTCGTCCTCAATTTCATGAATGATATTATCTGGCTTGAAAACGATCCGGGCCATCGGCTATCTACTCCAGGGAGATGAGTGAGGTGTCAGTTAAAGATGCTACTTTGAGAGAGAGGATTCTAAAAAAATCAACCGGCGCGCACGAGGCGCAGTTACAATCCTTTTGTCTTCAGTTTGCGGATCAATTGAATTTGTTCTTCTGTTAGTTTCTTGGGGTATTTCACAATCACTCGAACCATCTGGTCTCCGTTTTCCTTGCCCCGGCTACGAGGAATGCCCATTCCTTTCAATCGAAGTCGGGTATGGCTTTGTGTGCCAGCGGGGATCTTGACCATTTTAGGTTCGGTGAGGGTAGGGATCTCAATAGACGTTCCCAGAAGAGCGTCGGTGAGGCACAATTCCTGATCGGTCACAATGTCGTCGCCCTCCCGATAAAGGTTGGGGTGAGCTTGAACTCGAACTTTGAGATACATATCTCCAGGAGGTCCGCCCTGAAGGCCGGGCTGTCCCTTTCCAACTAGACGCAACCTGCGACCGTCCTTGGATCCAGCTGGAACCCTGAAGCTCGATTCCACCCGCTTTCCATTTTGCCTCGTCGCAATGGTTCGCTGGGTCCCCAACGCGGCTTCTTGGAAGGAAATAAGAAACTCCTGTCGAATATCGGCACCCTTTCTAGCGCGTGATCGGCCGAACCTCTGCCCAGGGAAAGCACTCTCCAAGTCTGGAAATCCCCCACCACTAAAGCCGCAGTTGCTGAACACTTCATCGAAATTAAAATCGCGAAAAATGTCCTCTTGTGAAAATCGCTGATGAAATCCGTCCTTGCCAAAGCGATCGTATTGACTACGCTTTTTCTCGTCGCTTAAAACGGCGTACGCTTCATTGACCTTCTTGAATTTTTCCTCTGCCCGGGGGTTGTCCTTATTGCGATCAGGGTGATACTTCATCGCTTTTTTTCGAAAGGCCTTTTTGGTCTCATCCAAAGAAGCCCTACGATCAATCCCCAAAACCGAATAATAATCGTCCATGTGTCTTAATCAATTGAAATAGTAAGTGGTTCAATTTAGCATAGACTCATAATAATATTAGTGATTATAAAACGCGGGCCAAAAAAATATGAATATTTTTTTCTTCTTATGGTATCGCCCAAAAGACCCGATTCATGGAGAAAAGGTGTATGTCACAATTTGATCAGGCCGCGCCTAGCCTAATGGTCGACCAGTGGATCCAAGGTGACCCGACCAACATTGATCAGGAGCAGGGAAACGTTATTCTCGTCGAAGTATTCCAGGTGAATTGTCCGGGCTGTTTTCTTTATGGCTTGCCTGCGGCAATTGAAATCTACCAGAAGTTTAAAGGAGAGGCACTCTGCGTTTTGGGGCTGGCAACGGCATTTGAGGATTTTGATAAGAATAACTTGGAAAATCTTAAAAAGCTCGTTTTCGATGGCGAAGTGGTTGGCAAAACCCTCAACACGATGAGTTCTCGAGAGATGCTCCATGGAAACCGGCTTCAATACAGCATTCCGTTTCCCATCGCGTGGGACCAGGTTGTTGATTTTCGGGCTGATGTTGAGGAAACTGTTCGTAAAATGATTCAACAGGACATCCCCGACTTCAACAACCTCCCTGAGGAAAGTAAACCCGCTATTTCCGATCAAATCCGAAACTATGTTAAAAATAAAACCCGAACCGCACGAACTTTTGAATCTTATGCCTTGCAGGGGACACCCTCTACTATCCTGATCGATCGAAAAGGGAATTTACGGCAAAAATTTTTTGGTGCAGGGCATGAATTGATCGATCATGTAAATATCCTATTAAAAGAGTGAACGAACTATGTCTTTTCTAACGTACCAGGAGATCATCCATAAGATCGACCAGTTGGAAGAGTCAAATATTCTGCTGTCGGCTCTCCAATTCCGAATTTTCACCATTCTTGGAAAGAAAAGTATGTTGGCACGTGAAGTGTCGCAGAAGGCTAAGATCACGTATGAGGGAACGGAAGTGCTTCTCAATGCACTTGCGGCCATGGGCGCACTGAAAAAGCGAGGCAATAAATTTGCAAATACACCCGAAACCTATAGGCACTTTTCAGAATCGAGTCCACACTATAAAAAGGGAACGGTCATGCTGAAAAATGAAAATCGGGATGAATTTGCCATGCTCAATACGATTGTTCAAAAGGGGAGGGACCTCACAGCTTTTGATGAGGGGGACGATCCAAAGTTTCGAGAACTGTTCACCCACGCAATGCACGAGCGCAGTACTTTGTACGCTGAAAAAGTGGCCAGCGTGGTCGCCCGTAAATCAGTTGGACGTCTAATCGACCTGGGATGTGGACCCGGATCTTACAGCGCCGCTATTTTAAAAAAGGACAGGAAGGCAACTGCAACGTTATTGGATCGTCCGGCCGCGATTAAAGTTGCGCGGCAGATCCACAAGGGGTCGCCAGTTTTTAAACGGTTTAAGTTTGTCCGCGGTGATTTGCATGAGAAGGATTTTGGGGAGGGCTATGACACGGTCTTATTTTCTAATGTTCTTCACATTTATAATCCGTGCGAAAATCAATTCCTGTTTAAGAAAATTCATCGGGCACTAAATCTGGGAAAACGATTCATCCTGTATGATCTGTTCCTCAAGGATAACCAAACCGAACCTTATGATGCAGCCCTTTTTGCACTGACCATGCTTCTGTTTACCAAAACGGGAAAGTCATATACCTACCAAGAAACGGAAACCATGATGCGTAGCGCCGGATTCAGGGGGTTCAAACGGTTTCAAGTAGGCTATGGCACAAGCCTGATAGAGGGAGTCAAAAAGTAAATTTCCTGCCACCAGAGCTCTCGCTATCCAGCCCATAGAAGTCGGGTTTTATCAAAAACCAGACCAAACGAGCCGATCTATTGCCTTATCGAACTTTCCTGCTGGTGGATTTAAGGATTGTTGAGAAGTAATAGAGCTCCCAAGTGGAATAAACGCCCTGAGCACTAGAAAAAGTCGTGTCATATTGACGAATAAGCTGTCTCAGCCCTCCTGGGCGGATCATTCGGAACGGGGCTGCTCCGATCTGCTGGAGATTTTTGAGGAGCGTTAAGGAGCTAGGGGAGAAAGATTTTCGAAGTTCGGTTGCTGAGGAATCCAATGTGAGTCCTGCATTCCGTATCAATTGTTTCCACCGGTTGAAGGATAGGAGGGAGACAGGACTGTCCAGTTCCGCCGTTTCGCGAAACTCCTTCAAGGTCGCTGGACCAAACGTGCTGAAGATGATCCTTCCATTGGGCCTCAGAAAACGAGTCAAGTGGTTTAGGCTTTCCCCGGGGGAATTAAACCACTGAAATACGGCATTGGCTGCGATCAATTCCATCGGCTTAAATTTCGTGGACTCCGCATTCCCCATCACGATACGGCACTGCGATGGAAGATCCAATTTTTCCTTTAAACATTGGATCATTCTGGGAGCAATATCATTGATAGTCAGTTGTCTCGTCGGGCGGGTGAGCAGGTGCCGGGTAAAAAGCCCGGTTCCACATCCAATCTCCAATATTCGTCTAGGTAATTCATCGGGGAGAAATGATGCCAGCCTCTCCGCCATCAATTTCTGAAGGTGGGCGTGTTTGTCGTACCCCCGAGCATACTTAGAGAAACTTTCGGCTATCTCGGAGGTTTCTTCTTTAAAGTCTTTCATAAAGGTTCTACTTTTTGATTTCTGTTGCAAACAACTTCACAAGCCCGTCCAAAAGCGGGCCCGGTGCATGTCCCGCTTCTTTAACAATCTGCAAGTGAGGGATGTGTTTTTTTAATTTTTCAGCATCAAGAAAAATATCTTTCTCGCCCACGATAGCTTTAAAATTCTTTACCGCTTTTGAAGAAACAGAAGCCAACTGCAGGAATTTCAGTCCCTCTATTAACGCGGAGTGCTTTGGCAGATCTCGCAAAAAGGATTTTGGATAAGGAAAGTTACAACTTGCATAAAAATCTATTAATGGCGAACTGTTTTCTGGGTTTCGTTTAAGGATTCTTGTTAAATATTTTAGTTGGGTGATTCGGGTTTTTCCACCCATAGCCTGCTCACGACTGAAGGCCAGAAAAGGGGCCAAAACACCCTTAAGGGCTGCTCTTGGTATGAAGTCCCTATAATTCAGTAACCACAAACTTCCCAAGGAGTAGCCCAGGTACAGATCAGCGGGTGCCTCTTCAAGAAGTGTTTGAGCTTCCTCTGGATCAAAAGGCTTTTTCGGATAAATCACTTTCACTTGCGAATCTTTGAACCGAGCGATGATCTGTTCTGCAAACCAGGTGCAAGGCAGGGCCCAGCCGGAGACCGCCGTTATTCTCATCGTGTTTTCAACTCTTTAATTATAGAAATAAAAGGTTGCAGTTGTTCCGGAGTCTGTTCCGAATGGAGGGAAACACGCAAGCGCGAGGTCCCGCGCGGTACTGTGGGTGGACGCACCGTCCCCACGAGGATTCCTTTTTCAAGGCAACGATTCTGAATTTCCAAGGCTGTCTCAGCTTCTCCGATCAAAATTGGGATGATGGGTGTATCGAAACCACTAGGTATATGGGCCTGGATGGAGAGCTCCTTACGAAACCAGTGGGAGAGGGCGTGAAGGGTCTGTCGCTTGCCTTGAGCCCCCTGAACGATACCAATCGAAGCTAGAGCGACGCCTGCTTGATAGGGAGGCAGGAAAGTGGAGTAAATGAATTCTCCAGCATAATTGGTTAGATAGTCAATAACTGCTTGAGAGTCTGTCAGGACGTAGCCCCCCATCCCCCCCAATGCTTTTCCAAGAGTTCCCACAAGAATATCCACATGTTCCTGTACGCCAACGGCCTCAGCAAGCCCACCGCCCGTGCTGCCCAACACTCCAGTTCCGTGAGCCTCATCGAGGATCAAAACGAACGGGTACTGCCGTTTTAAATCGACAAGCCGTCTTAAATCCGGGCAATCCCCATCCATGCTAAACACGCTCTCAGTCGCGACAAATACCGTCTCAAAATTTTTGTGGTGCTTGCTGAGAAGTTCTTCTAGATGATCTAAATCGAGATGGTTATAGCGCTTGAACCGGGTCTGCCCGCGTTCCAGGGCTTGCACCATGGAATGATGGATAAACCGGTCGGCAAGTATAAAATCGTCAGAGCTGGGCAAATGCCTGAGGACAGCCTGATTAGCCATAAAACCAGTATTGAATAACATCCCACAACGCTTTTTCTTCCACACCATAAGTTTGTTGAGTAATTCCTCATGGCAGGGGAGGAATCCGGAAAGAAGGGGAGAGGCTCCGCTCCCAGATCCGTAGATCTCAGCGGTTTCTCGGGCTTTCCTAAGAATTCTGGAGTCATGACGTAGATGAAGATAGTCGTTTGCCGATAGGTTCAATCGGGTATCGCGGCATACTCGAACCTCGCGAAAGAGGCTGTTTCCACGGCGGTGCTTTAAGTCTTTTTCAAGACGGGACCGGAAGGATTCAGTCAAGGGATGGTTATTTTGCATTGAGGGTTGATAGAATGTGGATCGTCAGATTATGTTATAAAACCACGTTTAAGTCAAAACCCACCCGCGCCACTCAGGGACGAAGATCATGACCATGGTCGACGATTCAGGGAAAATATGGATTCGAGGAACTGCACGGCCTGAGCACGGCGTTCGGGTGGGGGAATTATACTTTGCCACAGGTAAGGAAGATTCGGAGATTATTGAATGTAGGGTAGATGAAAAGTATCTGTGGGTGGACCTACACAATAAGAAAAAGCAGTGCCGTACCGCCCGACGATTTGCCCTTGACCTTCCAGCTAAAACATTAGGGGCGTTGTTTAGCGGGTTCGACAATACCCAACACGCAGACATTCGAGTCTCCACTTACCATGACGATGGCGTAGAGGAGTTTATCGTCGGGGAAGAAACTTACCTATCTCGAAATATAGGGGGAATGGAATCTGAACTATTCTGGCAAATGGCGGGGTGGGATTAACCCAGGAATTATACTACCCCTTATAATTTCGAACGAGGCGCGCCCCATGATGTTCCCGGATCGTCGGGGCCACAAACTCCAGATCCTTGGTTCTTAGATCGATACGAAGCACCTGTCCTTCATCATTTTTCTCGCTAGTCCAGAGGTAATGGGAACAGCCGCTAACAAACAGGGAGGCAATATGAATCTCATTATCCTCCCAGTCTTTTTGGGCTAACGTTTCGTCATAAAGCTGAAGAACCTCTTCTTTGCTAGGCACGCGCCAATCGGCATGACCTCCAGCATAAACTTGGTTCATCAAAAAAACATAGTCCATGCTTTCCTGCCAAGTCACCCATTTTCCAAGATCGCCGTATGAATCTTTTGGGAGCCACTCTTTGGAATTTTCGGTATCTTGGATCACCCCCCTCGAGGTGTCCTGAAACCGGTTCTTGGAATGCATTATTTTTTCCGTGGACATTTTGCTCCCTACAGCCATCGATAACAACGAGTGTATAAAACCCTATCATTTTTAAGAGGAAACTCCAAAGTTTTTCAAAAAAAGAGCGCGGAGTCGTCGAGTTACGGGTCCGGGCATCCCCGTTCCTATAACCTGCCTGTCCGCTTGTCGTACCGGTAGAATTTCAATTCCCGTATTGGTCAGAAAGACTTCATCCGCCCGATAAACATCATCCACCATCAAATCCTGCTCCCCATAGGGTATGTTCAAGGAAGAAGCGAGCTCTAGAACCACCTGACGTGTGATCCCGGGAAGCACGAACTCAGTTAGAGCAGGAGTTTTTAAAATGCCGTTCTTAACAATAAAAATATTACTGGTGGTCCCATCGGCGATGCGTTTGTTGCTATCGATCATGATTCCTTCAAATACCCCTTCCTTCCGGGCACGCTCTCGCAATACGATTTGTGAAAGAAAATTGCACGATTTTATCTGGCAGTTTATCCCGCCAACCCTCGGTGCGCTGTTGTGGAACAGGGAAACCCTGACGCCTTTCTCATACGAATACCTCGGAAGACCCTCAAAAGGCCGGGCATGTACCACCACCGTAGGAGGTGTCTTCGGGTCAATCGCAAGCCCAGGTTCCTGTTCGCCTCGTGTCACCGTCAACCGGATAATGGCATCGGACAGAAGGTTGCGCTTCAGCGTCTCGCAAACCACAGTGCGGAGCTCTTGCCTAGTCATCGGCAATTCCAAAAAAATGAGGCGAGCTGATCGAGAACAGCGGTCCAAGTGATCCTCTAGCCGGAAAACAACCCCTCCATAAGCTCTTAGAGTTTCAAACAATCCATCACCATAGGTGAACCCGCGATCGAGTACTGAGACCTGCGCCCGGCTTTGTGGCCAGAACAGCCCATTGACAAAAACGATCGGTTCTCTCATCACAATTTTTAGATTGAATGGGTTAAAACGTGGGTCATGGCGGCAGCCTTATCGAGTGTTTCCTGATATTCCTGCTTCGGGTCAGAGTCGGCTACAATACCCGCTCCTACATGAAACCAAGCCTTACCGTCTTTTACCAAGATGGTGCGAATGATGATGTTTAAATCCATCTGTCGGGAAAAACCGATATAACCAAATGAGCCGGAGTAGGGGCCACGGTCAGACGGCTCTAACTCGCGGATAATTTCCATACAGCGAATCTTAGGGCAACCGGTAATAGTTCCGCCGGGAAAAACTGCTTTCAACAATTCGAGGACGGTAGTTTTCGAACGCAGCCATCCCTGTATGTTGGAAACAATATGGCTTACATGAGAGTATCGTTCGAGGAACATGAGAGATGTGACTTGCACCGAACCCACCTCACAGACACGCCCCATGTCGTTTCGTTCCAGATCGACAAGCATGAGATGTTCTGCACGTTCCTTTTCGTTGAGTAATAGTTCTAGGGCTAGCGTCCGGTCCTTCTCAGGGTTGTCCCCGCGTGGGCGTGTTCCCGCTATGGGGCGCGTCTCTAGAAGTCTATCCTGAACCCTTATCAGCCGCTCGGGTGACGAACTCACAATAGTGAAATCGTGAAACCGAAGATACCCGGAAAAAGGGGAGGGATTGATGGCGCGTAATCTTAGATAAAGTTCAAGGGAATCGCCGTCAAAACCGGTTTCGAACCGCTGGGCGATGTTAGCCTGGTAAATATCCCCTTCACTGATATAAACCTTTGCCTGGCGAACACGGTCCATATATTCCTTAGGAGAAAGATTGGAGTGGAGTCCGTTGCTAGGCAGGTTCGGCACTGGGGCGGTAACAGACTCTTCATCAAAAACATTACCACTCGACAGCACCGCATCAATTTGTTTCCAGAAATTTTTGATTTCTTCGACGAAGTATTCGTACTTGGTTGCATCGTCTTGTGATTGGACGGCGATAATATATTTCAATAATTTCGTTTCGTGGTCGTAGAGTAGGAGACGGTCCACTTGCATGAACCAGGCATCTGGTAAGCCTAAGTCATTGTGTCTCCGCCGGGGCAAGTTCTCGAATGAGGTTCCTGCTTCATAGGCGATGTACCCCACCCATCCACCCCAGAAATGAGGCAGGTGGGCGAAATACAAGGTCTCACAGCAAAAGTTCAAATGATCCCAACCCTCTTGAACGGACCCTTTAACCGGCCCTGTGGCTCTATTTCTGCTGAATGTGGAAGCCTGCTCCTCGATACGGACAAAACTTGTGTTTGGAATTCCCATCAGTGAGTACCTCGAAATGGATTCA
>CAZVZT010000009.1:3272-21018 GCA_964631515.1 uncultured Nitrospinaceae bacterium | reverse complement strand
CGATGCGTGGAGAAGTAGAGTCCCTTGTCCTCGTCCACCTCGTCGTAATTCAAAATCCCGAAGGCCTTCGAGCGGTATCGGATGGAAATCTGACGGAGCGGGTCTTCATCAAACGCCTCGTTACGCGGGAGACCAATATTGTGGAAATCCTGGTTGGTCATCAACATGCCGTCATGGCACTGAATACATCCCGCCTTGCCCTCGAAGAGTTTCATTCCCCGGATTGCCTCTGCGCTCATAGCGGTATTGTCGCCGTTCATATAACGATCGAAAGGAACGTCCTTGGGATCGGTATTCAAAGAACGCTCGAATGCGGCAACAGCACGGGCTGCGTTATCCCAGGTCGGGGGTTCGCCAAAAATCTCCGCCATCATCTTGACGTAGACCGGAACCTGTCTCATCCGGGCTTCCGCCATCTGGGCTGAAACGTTGTTCGACTCCTGTCCAAATCCAGCGGCGCCGACTTGGGCTTCAAGACTCAGTGACCGCCCGTCCCAGAAATACTTGTTCAGGTGGATGTTGTTCAGAACAGTTTGTCCAGCGCGAAAATGCAGGGTCCCCGGATAGCCGAAGGAAAGGTCGTCCGGCTGGGACCATGCGTACTCCGGCCTGTGACAGGCCGCGCAGGGGGTACTACCGTCCCCAGACAGTCGCCCGTCAAACATCAACATCGCGCCGAGGTCGATCTTTGCCTGGGTGGTCACGTTATCCTTCTGCGCATGCGGATTCAGAATGCCATTGGCCGGGATCGGCGGCACCGGCGCGAGCGGGCGCGGATCTTTTGACCCCTGGGATCCGGCAAAGGCAGGCATCGCCAGGGCTAACATGATTCCTACTGCCAATAAAATAGTTCCAATTTCCTTAATCGATTTTTCTCTCATTAGTCGCTACCTCCTATTCGTGTCGACTCGGACTCGGATTGCTGGGCCTTCAGACCCATCGTTATTAATTAACTCTTTAGAAATAGGTTCCACTTTGGACCCCCCTCCCCACGGGGAGGAGGTCTTGCTAACTCGTTTCCGTTTGGCTGTATTCATAAGCCCACTGCGTAATGGTCTGGGGCACTTTTTCGAATTCCGTCGCCTTGTCAAAATAAAAATCTGCCCCCAAGTCCATGCATTTCTCCCGATACCTCGGGCTGGAATGATGGGAAAAAATAATGACCTTCGTCTCGGGATGAAGTTTTTTAATCTCTGTAAGGAGGGTCTCGACGCGACTTACGGTGGGCAGGCTGGAATCCAGAATGACCGCATGGGGCTGCAGCTTCCGGATCGTTCTCCAGGCTTCTTCCGAGCTCTCTGCCATTCCCACGACTTCGGTCCCATCGAGTTCTGAAAGCATGTTCACCAACCTTTTAGATACTTCCTGCGAATCATCCAGAATGAAAACCTTCAGTCGTTTCTTCATCCGATCTCCACACTGGCCACGGTTTCCACGGGCATCTTTCTCTAGCTGTACTCAGTATCTACACCCGGAGGCCGGGTAGATGAAATCCGCTTCAATCCGCTTTTTTCATAGGATTTAAAGGGTCGGCAATAGGAGTCCCTCCTAGGGGGTTCTAGGAGGTGCATTCGTATGGACGAATGGAGAGATTTTTTTAGAGGGAGGAGGAGGCGGGAACTTTAATCTATCAGCTTGTTTTCTATAACGTAGCGAATCAACTGAGCGTTGTTGTCCAGTTTGAGCTTCTCCAGGATATGGGTGCGGTGGGTGCTGACGGTTTTAATGCTCAGTTGGAGCTCCTCGGCGATTTCTGACATCGTTTGCCCGGACCCGATCATGCTCATCACCTGATACTCGCGGTCGGATAACAACTCGTGCAGTTGTTTATCGGAACCCAGAAAATCAAGTGCCAGCTTTTGCGCCAGGTTGGAGGTTATGAATTTATCCCCTCGAAAGACCGTTTTGATCGCTTTCACCAGCTGTTCGGAGGCACCGTCCTTGGTCAAAAACCCGGAGGCTCCCGCTTTTAGAAACCGCGCCGCGATCCGTTCTTCGGGGTACATGGTCAAAATCAGGACCGGCAGCTCGGGCTTATCGATCTTTAATTGCTTCAGGGTTTCCATTCCAGCCAGACCGGGCATGGCTGCATCCAGGACCACCACATCGAAACGAGTCTCTCGAATTTTCGCCAACACCTCGTGCCCGTCTTTTGCTTCACCGGCAGCAACAATGTCCGGTGTCTCGGCAAGGATCATTTTCAAACCATCACGAAGAACGGCATGATCATCCGCGAGAAGAACTTTGATTTTATTTGCGTCTGGATTATTTTGCATGATCACCTCAGTGGAATTTTAACAACAACGGTGGTTCCCTGACCCTGGACCCCGCTGATTTTCACCTGCCCATCCCAAAGGAGAGCCCGTTCCCGGATTCCTAGAAGCCCGAGGGATTTGGGATGAGAAATTTTATCTTCAGAAATTCCTTTACCATTATCCTGCACCTTAAGAACCAGTTCACCCTCTTTTTCATAAAATTCTATGTTTAGCTCGCTTGCCTCGGCATGACGCGCCACATTGGTCAAAGTTTCCTGAAAGATCCGGAACACCGCGGTCGAAAGATCGGCGTCTAATTCCAAATCACCCGTGCCTGGACTCATACTGCACTCGGTCCCCGTCCGCTTCTGAAATTCCTGCACCTGCCACTCGATGGCCTCGGTGAGACCCAGCATATCCAGGACCTCGGGCCGCAGATTAGTTGAGATCTCCTGCACGCTTTTGATGGTTCTATCGAGCAGGTGCGACATGGTTTTTGCCCGGTCCTGGACCGTTGCTTGCTTGCTATCCAACCTTTTTTGCAACCAGGAAAGATCAATTTTCAAAGCGGTTAGCATTTGCCCTAACTCGTCGTGGATGTCCCGGGCAATGCGGGTTCTTTCTTCCTCTCTCACGGCTTCCAGGCGGTTATAAAGGTCGCGTAATTCCTGTTCCGATGTTTTTAATTTTCTCCCAGCCTGGTAGCGTTCACTGACCCGACCGAGCTGGGTCCCTATGTTTGACATAATGCTTAACAGTTTCGCATCGGGCTCGACCGCCTCGGGCGAATAAAATTCGAGTACGCCAACGATGTTTTCCCCCATCTGAATGGGAAACCCAAAACCCGCCTTCACTCCCAAGTTGTCTGCATGCCGTGCCCTGGGAAAGTTTGAATCTTTGTTGACATCCACAATCCATACGGGTTGTCCGGAAGACAAAACCCTTCCGGGCAGGCCTTCGCCCGCAGAAAATGAGGTGGCATCCGTCACCTTTTTAAAAACGGAAAAACGGTCTGGATCGTCCAGGTGCCAAATCCCGGAGGGAGCCAGCCCATCGGAACTTTCATTGACAACATACAAGTGCCCAACGGGCCAACCCATAAGTTTACAAACCCGGTCCAGGCAAACTTTCGCCGCGTTCTCCATGGCCGTAGCTTCATTTGAAGCCACGGCAACATCCGTGAGCAGTTGATTGATCATGCCCTCTTTTTCTAATTTTATTTCCGTTTCTTTTCGCCGGGTGATGTCCTCTTTGACCGCAAGGTAATGGGAGACAACTCCGTTCTTGCCCTTGATGGGGGAAATGGAAGCCAATTCCCAATAGAGTTCCGAATTCTTTTTCTTGTTATGAAATTCCCCACGCCATGTCTTCCCCGCGGCGATCGTTTCCCACATTTTTTTATACATTTTAGGGGAACTGTACCCAGACTTGAGGAAACGGGGGTTTTCCCCGATGACTTCTTCTGGTCGGTA
Source organism: uncultured Nitrospinaceae bacterium (assembly GCA_964631515.1). GTDB lineage: Bacteria > Nitrospinota > Nitrospinia > Nitrospinales > VA-1 > CAJWLY01. The sequence goes on along the minus strand of CAZVZT010000009.1, from coordinate 17,291 downwards.
CCCGGTCACCTGAAGGAACTTGGGATTGACATATTCAATCCCCCCATCGAGATTGGTGATCACGATGGAGGCCGGGCTTTGCTCGACCGCCTGAGAGAGTTTCCTGAGTTCCCCTTCCAACCGCTTGCGTTCGGTAACATCGCGTATGATCCCGACAAGCCCACGGTCTTGTTCCGAGGTCATTTCGCCCATCGACACTTCGAGGGGGAAGGTGGTGCCATCCTTCCGCAACCCGACAATCTCCTGTTCCTGGTTGAGGTCATCGGTCTTGCCTGTATGAAAAAAACTCCGGAGAGTGGAATAACTCTCCGGGTGGTCTTGATGGGATTCAGGCATCAGCATACCAATATGCCGACCCATAACCTCGTTCTCTTGATAACCGAAAGTTTTTTCGGCCGCAGGGTTGAACGACTGGATCATCCCCTCTTCGTTCACCGTGGCGACCCCCTCAACAAGATTCTCCAAAATTCCTTGAAGGCGACTTTGACTGTCCTGGATTTTCCCGGCCAGAACAACGGCCCTTCTTCGTCCGATATCCAAAGCAATGGTCAGGCCTAAAGCCAAGGCGACGGTGAGTGCCAGGCCGACCATCAGCGCCCAGCGCGAGGTATGGTAGGTTCGATAAGCTTCCGACCGTTCGACTTCTGTAGTCAACCCGAACCCCAGTTCTCTATTCCAAACCCAGGCACCTACAACAGGTGTCCCCCGGTAATTCCGATACCCCTCAAGGTGGTCCCCAATCTGCGCCTGATGTTCCGTGGGGCCATACAGGTCAACGGACGCAAGGCTGTCTCTCGCCGCACCCTGGATGGCCTGTTGGGCCATATGGGTCAACGGTCGTTTGGAGTTGGAGAGCTCTGGACGAAAACCTTCCAGCAAATTACCACCGGGGTCACGGACCTCGATGTTGAGGATGCTGCGCATTCCCGGAGCAATCATACCGACTTCCCGCAGTTGCTTTTCGAAACGGCTTTCCGTAATCATTTTTCCCGCTTCATTAAAAGCGTAGGTCTCCCCCGTTTCACCGATACGGCCAAGCCGCGTGATACTGCTGAAATCGGCTACCGGGTCGACTCTAAACGTCAGCACGGCTACGGTGACACCACCTTCACGAATCGGGGCGCCAACAAACATGGTGGGTTGATTTTTGGCCATGTGCCCCAGGGCATCGGGTAAGGGAACATCGGAAGGCAAAAGCTGGCTGGTCAGGACATTCCCCTTGAAGACGAGAGGTAGAAAGTTTTTGTGTGCGAGCAGCAGGTTGGGGGTACCGACATTCGCATTGCGCATGGAGGCGATGCTCGTACCATCCGGAGCGATGACAAAAAATCCGACATAACCCTTTTCTTCCATCACGGGTCGCAAAAGATCCCTCATCTGCCCAAGCGTCGAACTTTCCAGGAGGGCCTGCGGATCACGCGGAACTTTAAGCTGCAGTTTAACCAATCGTTGCAACTCGGAAGATAACGACCAGGAGGTCACCTCCGTCAGGCGTTTTAGAATCCCATTGTGCAACGCTTCCTGCGTGGTCTGAACGACCGTGTGTAGCGCGACACGGATATCCTGTCGAGCCTGGTCTTCGATCTTGTTCAGGATCACCGAGGCAACGACCACGGAAAAAATGACCAGGCTAACGACCGAAAACCAGATTAAACCACGGCTGTAGGGGGTTTGGCGTGCCCACCGCTCATGGCTCGACATAGCCGGGCTCTGATCCCGTTGGGAGGGAGTTGTTATTTTTCCTCCTGAGGTACCACCGAACAAGCTCATAGGCTGCACCGCTAATTAGATAGCGTGATGAGTATAGCGTAAGGAAACCCTACAAGATAGGTATCAAAGGAAAGAAATTTATTCCATCGGCCGTAAGTAAAGTTCACTGTCACGGTCCGCGGCGCAATGTTCGGGAGAACACGCGAAAACCCCTCAGACCGTTTCACCTCACCTGCCGTAAAGCGAGAGCAGGGCCTCGGTTCTTCATTATCAATAACGCGCACACCAAGATTAAAGAGATTCATCAGCTTTTGGCTGATTTGAAAATAAGACCAACACGGATACTTTCAAATTCAAATCAATGAAATATTGATTCTAGCAAAGCCGTATTGTGTCGGTGTTTTCGGTTATTGGTTGGTTGAGGGCTTTGACCTGAATGCCGCCTGGGTTCGCCGCGAGGAAAAAATTCAAGTCCGCGCTTGGGGACGGGAATGTTCCGGGCGGGGATAATTCTTTGCGTTGGGTCATTTTTGAATTTATATTCATATCAAGTCGTCTAGAGGTTTTTTGATATGGATCCGGCAAAAATTCACTATAACTACTGTGAAGTTCTCACCACCACCCCCTGGCCGCCCAATACCAGGGTTCTGGTGACAGGAGCAAACGGTTACGTGGCGCAGCGGTTGATTCCGGAACTGATACGCCGTGGATACTGGGTTCGTTGCATGGTACGAACCCGGCACACTCCTTTTTTTCTCAAGCACCCCAGAATTGAAGTCGTTTACGCCGACTGTCTGATCAAGGAACAGTTGCAGCCGGTGTTGGAGGGTATCGAGTTTGCGTATTACCTCATTCACTGCATGAGGGCCAAGAATAGCGATTTTTCGGATTTGGACAGGAAGGCGGCTCAATGTTTCATGGGGGCGGCCGAAGAAGCGGGCATAAAAAAGGTGATTTACCTGGGAGGGCTGGGGGAGACCAATGTCCGCCTGTCCAGGCACCTGCAAAGCCGAATGGAAGTAGGAGAAGTTTTATCTAAAAGTTCCGTTCCCGTCGTTCGCCTGCACGCGGCGATCATTATCGGGACGGGAAGCGCCTCTTACGAATTGCTGAAGTCATTGGTCATGCACAACCGCTGGATTCCGTTTATGGTCGAGTTTAATAGCCTCTGTCAATCCATCGCCATACGGGATGTCATCAAATACCTTGTCGGGATCATGGAAGTCCGGAGTAGTGAAAGCCGGATGTATCACATTGGCGGGAAGGAGGTGCAGTCTTACAAAGATATGATTCTTGGTTTTGGACGTATCGTGGATAGAAAAATTCGTTTCTTCGATGTCTTCTGGGTTCCCCTGCCGATTAAGGTTTCATGCAGGATCTACGCATCCTGGCTTCATTTGTTTACTTCCGTACCGATCAATACCATCTCCCTGCTGTTGGACAGTTTGAAAACCGACGTCGTATGTCTCAATGATGATATTAAAAATATTCTCCCCTTCGAGCCCATCGGATTTGACACAGCCATCAGGCGGGCCTTGGAGAGAGAAAAAAAGTCTCAGGTATTTTCCCACTGGACCGGTGTCCCCCCGCATACCATGCGCGATTTACTGCCGCTGTGTGAGTACGAATCTGCGAATTTTAAAGTTGAAGAATATTCGATCGAAATCCCCATGAACTCGAAAAATGTTTTTCAACTAATCACCCAGGTGGGCGGAATGCACGGTTGGCTGCAAGGCAACTTTCTTTGGAGAATTCGCGGCCTGGTCGACAGGTTGTTTGGGGGAGTCGGTCTCCAGAGGGGGCGCCGGGACCCCTCTTGTCTGAGGGTTGGTGATTCCCTGGACTTCTGGCGCGTGGAGAAGTTGGAGCCCGATAAGGAATTACTTTTGAGAGGGGAACTGATCTCACCGGGGCTGTCCTGGCTGCAATTTCTTTTGGCCCCCCAATCAAACCAGTCGACTCAGTTGACTCTCAAAGCCCATTTTATTCCGAAACCATTTTTCGGGCAGATTTACTGGTTCCTCATGTCAAAATTTCACACCTACATCTTTAAGGGTATGCTGAGTCATTTCTACCGGAAGGCCACCGGCTCGAGAACTCACAGAATTCGTGCGGCATGAGCCCGGGTGGCCGAATTCATGGGACTTATAAAATCTCAGTAGGGTAAATCAATGATGAAGGTGGTTCCCTTCCCTCTTTCGCTTTCCACGCCGATGGTCCCACCGTGTTGTTGGATCAGGTGGCTGCAAACGGAGAGCCCCATGCCCGTTCCCTGACCCGCGGGCTTGCTGCTGAAAAAAGGATTAAAAATTTTCTCCATATCGGCTTTTCTGATCCCGATCCCGGTGTCGGCGATTTTTACCCTGATGTAATCTGTACCATTCTTTTGTACGTGCCCGGTGCTTGTGGCCAATGTTCCGCCTTCCGGCATGGCTTGTCTTGCATTATCGATAATGTAGAAAAATACCTGGCCAATTTCGTCCGGGTTGACCTTCAACTCAGGCAAGCCGGAGTCAAACTGCCTGCTGATTTTAATACCGCTCGATCGCAGGTGATTATCCATCAGGATTAGAATGGAATCCAATTCCTCGTAGACCCGAACCGGTACTGTTTCCGCTGCATCTTCCCTGGAAAATTTTAATAGTGAGTTGATAATTTTTTCAAGGCGTTCGGTCTCCTCGCGCGACGCACGCAGCGATTGAACCCAGTCCAAACCTTCTCCCTTCATCGTTTCAAGCTTTCGAAGATGGGCTGAAATGGTACTTAGGGTACCTAAAGATTCACGACAGACACCGGCAGTCAATCCCCCAATACCGGCCAATTTTTCGGAGGCCACCAAACTGTTGTGGGCTTCCTGGATCTTGACCAGGGAGGTTTTGAGTTCCTGGTGTGTCACCTGAAGTTCGTCATGGGATCGTTTTAACTCATCGTCTGCCCGTTTGCGTTCGGTGATATCGCGCAGGGTCCCGATAAATATTCTACGGTCTTCCAACCACACCTCGTTGACTGCAATATCCAGAGGAAAAATCGTCCCGTCTTTTTTTATTCCCTCCACTTCGCGTTCGGTTCCGAGTATTTTTGATTTTCCCGTTTCCAGGTAATCCCTGAGGTAAGTATCGTGGGCACTTCGATCAGGTTCCGGCATCAGAATTTTGATATTCTGCCCAACCACTTCGGGGGAAAAATAGCCGAAGATTTTTTCAGCGGCCGGACTAAAAGATTCGATGATCCCTTGTTCATCAATGGTAATGATCGCATCCCCCACGTTATCGACCACCCCGCGGATACGTGCTTCTCTTTCCTGGGCCATCTTGGCAAATTGAAGAGCGCGGGCACGACCTACATCCACTGCGGCCACCAAACTGAGAGCGCGGGTACGACCGATATTCACGATCAGGGTGATACCAATGGCCAGAAAACCCGTCAGTCCTATTGCATTCAGGATAAGTTGTCGCGTGAAATTAAATGACCGGTAGGCCTCGTCCGCGCTGATTTCGGTGGCCAGGGCCAATTGCATACTGGGATCCCAGGTCCAGGCACTCACCACGTTGACTCCGCGGTAGTTCCGATAACCGTCAATATTGACTCCAGACTGGCGGGATATCGCAACATTCGCCATGGCGGTGAAAGGTTGTTCATTTCTAGGTGACCGGGGCCGGAACCCTTCCGCCAAGACTCCTCCCGGGTCGCGGATTTCAATTGAAAGTAGCCCCCGGTTTTTTATCAGACCGGCCGTGCGCAATTCCCGATCGAAACGGCTTTCCGAAAGTAACGTACCGCTGGTATTGAAGGCATAAGTTTCACCCGTTTCTCCACTCCGCCCCAATTGTAGGATCCGGGTAAAATCGGTGGCGGGGTCCAATCGGAAGGCCAAGCCGGCGATGACCTCACCTTCGTCATCGAATACGGGCGTCACCACAAACATGGTGGGCTCCCCTTCGACAATCTTCCCGCTATAGAGACTCAACAAGGGAACATCGGAAATGAGAGGGTGGCTGACGAGGGTCTCCCCTTCAAAAACTCTTTCTAGAAAATTTCCCTGCTCGGTGAGCAAGTTGGGAACAGCCAGGTTGCTGTCCCGCTGGGATCCAATATTGGAAAAATCGGGCGCGACAACAAAATAACCCAAATAACCGTATACATCGATCCTGGGCGCAAGCAAACTGTTGAGCTTGGCCCGAACGGGAGTGTCCTTCAGTGCGTCGCGGGTGCGGGGGACTTTCAACAATTCTTTTATGGTCGCGCGCAGTTCGGCGGACCCAGCCCCGGTCACGGCGTCGGCTTTCCGTTCAAACTCCCAAATGTGCAAGGCGGAATGGGTGGTCCTGAGGATGGTCTTGAGGGAACTGGTCAGGTCTGCCCGGGTTATAGCCTCGATTCGCCCCAGCGTATACCAGGCGATAACCGACACAACCAGGAAGAATAGAAAACCTATTGCAAAAACCAGGGTCTGCCCCAAACGGCTTTTACGACCCACCGGTTTCCCGTCTTTCTGAGTAGCTTCAAGCTCGGGGGCTGTAGAATTCTCCAAGGGTTTCATACTGGCGTTTTCCCCTCCCCAAAAATGGAAAGACCACCCGCTCTTCCTATTCTCTACTAATCTTCCTCACATTGAAAACTTTTTTTACTCAAATCCCCTCCCACAACTCGCTGTCTCTATTTTATCTTCCGGAGAAGAAATCTCCAAACTGACATCCCACCCGACTCTTAAGACCAGAGGCCTTAGTCTATGGTTTTCCTTTTTGACCCCCTCGTATTCATAAAAAATTTTATAAAGAAATGTTACATAACTTTTACAAAAAGAAATGTTACATAACTTTTACAAGGAGAAAGCCTTTTCCGGTGATAGGCTTTTCGTGTTCAAGAAGTTTATGTCCTAGTTAGGAGTAATGAAACATGATCACACATCGAAAGCGAATGACTACCGACTCAGAACAAGAAGGCAAAAAAAGTCCGAATCATTCGAATACAGAAAAACCTAAAATATTATTGATGGGGATACCCGAAGCGGACTCAAGTTATTGGACGATGAATATCGCCCAAGCCCCTCAGGGCCCAACGCTACGCGAGTCTCTGCCCGTGCCGGGTTTTATTCGGCGAAAAATAAACTCCCACCTGAGGTATATTTACAACCCCAGCAAGAATGCTCCCTACGTGGGTATGCACCTCATAAAACAGAATTTAGAGAACGATATAAAAGGCGGGGTTGACATTACACTTATCGATTATCCCACAGAGAAGGAAATTATGCGGCTCGTCCAGAAAGATTCCTTCAAGGTCATTGGGATTGGGATCGGGTGCGAAAACAAGGTGCATGAGGGCAAACTCCTGGCCCGGCAAATTAAACATCACAGCAGAAATAAGGAAGTGGCCATTGTTTTCGGCAACTATGGAGCGACCACAGGCAAAAAGCTTGGCATATTGACTGAGGCGGACGGAACGGTTTTAAAGGACACCCCTGAAGAGATCGAAGCCAAGGAGAAGTCGGGGGAATACCCTTACACCGGGGAAGGGGTGCAGAGCATGAGGGCGTTCTTGCTCAACAACCAGGAAAAACTGGGTTTGGAATTAAAAGTAAAACCCAATGCGCCCATGGTTTCTTATCCGGTGCCCGACCCCGATTTGCCCCCGAGCAACGGCTTATTAAGATGGTTGGCGGTAAAGATGGGTTTCTTCGGCACGCCCAAGGACATGAACAAGTTGGCAGTCTCTCTGGGGTGTGTAAATAATTGTTCGTTTTGCAACACCGCTAAAAATTTTGGCGACAAGACCCTTCTTTATACAGAGGCCAAAGAAATGTACCAGGCCATGAAGAAGCAGATCGATATCAATGAAGCGAGAAAAGGCTATGTTCCGGAAACCCTCTTTTTTCTCATGGACGAAAATTTTATGCGCCCGCTGGCCAACACAGAAGAACTTTGCAGGCTGGTAGAAGAATCAGGGAAAAACATCCGTTGGGGAACTTTTGGGGATATCAAGGGTTTACTAGAATACAAAAAAAAGTATCAGAATTTTCGCGGATTGGTCCGGGGAGGAATGCTCTCCATTTGGATCGGGTTGGAATCGAAAGCCGATGTATTTAAAAAACGTGGCGGTGCGAGCATCGATGAAGTAGAAACCATCATCCGCGAACTTCAAGATCTTGGAATACTCGTTTTTGGTTCGTTTATACCCGGACTGAGCATTCACACCGAGGGAAAAACAAGAGTGGTAGAAGATGAAGAGGAAATTAAAAAGAAATTAATTAAAAAAAATAACTTAAACAAAACACAACTAAGACAAGCGATAGGCACAGAGGTGGCAGCCAGAAAAAACAGGGGTCAGTACGATCTCTTAAATATCTGGGAAGATATCCAGTGGTGGTTGAAGCTGAATACAGCGGCCAACCAGGTGATGATGCTCACCGACACCCGGTTGGTCAATCCGCAGACCGAGGAGCCAATACTCGACCTTTCGGATGAGGAGTTCGGACACACCTTCCGACGGGACACTCACCCGAATATTTCAGGAAAGAGACTCGAAGAGATCGATAAAGAAGCCAGAAATTTATTCTACCGGGAAAACGGCCCGGTTGCGCTACGCACTGTACTGACCATGTGGGACGGGTATACAAACCTGAAAGACTCCGATGACCCTGCCGAAATTATAGCAGCGACTTATTACTACTGGCTGGTCAAACGTTCCTTCCAGGCGATTTCCCTGTCCCTAGCTCTTCTTTCAGAAACTCTTTTTGAAAAGTGTTCCAGAACTTTTTTTAATCGTCTGGCTCAATTTCTTGATGATTTTGAACAGTCGACGCCTCCAAAGAATGACCTCAGTGATGAGTACCAACGGGTGTGCGATAAGGATGAGCGCGTGGTATCCAAAACAGCCCTGTGGTGCGCCGCCCGCCTACGGACCCATTTTATCCGGAAGCACCTGAACAAGGATCAAGATGAAGTAAGTCAAATTGATCTACTGGATCGCCCGATCCCGGTTCCAAACGAAACATAGATCTCATACCCTCACTGGACCGCTCTCGCCGCATCACGCACTGAGTCCCCAGGTTGATTCGAAAACCGGACTCTTGTCTTTTCCGTGGACCCTTTCCCCTAAGCCACCCGGCACACCGCCTCTCCAAAAAATTAAAGATACAGTCAAAGAAAACATCCCCTTGTGTCGGGGAACCCGCTTCAAAGCTAAGGCAAAAGGCAATTCATCGGTTTTTGTCCGATTTAAAAATAGGATCAAAACCGATACTTTCAAAACCGTATAAATGAAATATTGGTGTGCTGCCGATGCCCTTGTTTTTATTGGTATCGCCTGCGTGTTGTTCGTGGGGAGTTTGGGTTAAATACCAACCGTTCACCGCTATGGAAACAGTAACTTTTTACACTCCCTATTCGGGGGTGACGGGGTGTGTTGTGTTTTGAGGACAAATCGTTTTTAGTTTTTTCTGATCGGCATTCACGGAACGAATCTCATGGAACAAACAATCAAAGAACAGGCAACCGAATTACCAAGCCACCTTTACGATGACGGCAAAACGAATATGTATTGTTTGCATGAGGTATTCCGGCAGATTGCGATCACCGTCAAAGAGCGCATAAAAACGGAACATCATATCGATATCCCCATCACGTCTGGATTGTGGGGAGGGGCTTACCTGGTATGCGACCCCCAAGGGAAGGTTTTATCAAGAGTCATTCGCTTTTACAGTATCGTCAACCTGCCACAAAACAGCCCCCTCGATAAACCGGAAAATTTTGAACACCTGATGAGAATTTATTACCAGACATGCCAGGAGATCTTTAAAACTTACCATCTGGAATTTAAAAACCCGCAATGGGGTGAGTCCGTTCCCTACACAAATAAAATCCGACCCAACACCACTCTACAAATGTGGGAACAGGGTACGGAGGTACAATTCATGCGGGCGTTCTTTGTCTGGAATACGGCCACATGGGAAGAGTCCCTCATCTTCGATACTCTCCGTAATATAAAACAACTCAAGGAACACCTCGATGCGAACCGGCGGCCTGTTGATAAGGCAAAGGAAGAACTTCGGTTTGTTTTACAGGATGTCCTCATCGTTTATCACACCCTACGCGACGCATTGACCCCGGATTTCCTGAAGCACGCCCAACCCTATATGCAGGAATTGCTGGGCCACTTTTTAGTGGGGTTGCACGACAGCAACCTTATCCACGATCTTTTTTACCGGGCGCACAGCAGTTTATATGTTTACGGATTTGAAGAGGCTTTGGACGAACCCTACAAACGATACAACCTGGATATTCGCAAGGTTGAAGATTGGCCAATAGAAAAAATAAATTGGGTTCCCGAGGAGCTTAAAGAAAAGCTTGTTCATCCTCTTCGGGAAACTTTTTCGAGATTCAGAGTCAATCTGGAGAGAGAAGGCTCTGACCAAAGTTGCCCGTTCCTCTCATTGTAGAACTGTAAAAAAGGCCATCCCATGCCTGAAAAAGATGAGCTGATTTCAATACTCACCCACCCTGGAAGCATTCGTTTTCATGCGAATGAAAATGCAATGTTAGCCACCGAAAGGGAAATAACAAACTTTAAGAAATCATTCATTGATGGAATTGAAACCTGGTTCCTCAATGATGAACCCACCGTCGCCAATACGAGGATCAGGAGGTACCCAACCGGGCACCTTGTTTTTTACAACTCAGAGGGAAAGCGTTTCCTGTTTACTGATCCCGGGGGACATCCCCTGCACGAATGTGAGTGGTGGAAAAATGCGGAAACAGGAAAAACCAAACTGGCCTCGGTTCGAATGCAACTGGATTGCGAGCAATGGTTCGGCATCAAGCCAGATGCAAATACCTTCTCAGTTTTTGTGGACCTGAAGGACCACCCACGATCAGCAGACATGACTCTGGATGACCTGAGAAAAGAAGCCGCCAGGGCATGGGACATTCCTATATCCGAGATTGAATATTTTTACAGAGACGAGAATTTTGTTCCCTATGGGGTCGGGGAGTATGAAATTCATCTCTCCAAGGACGGGCTGTACGTACTGCCTGACGGAACCTTTGACCAAACGATCTTTATCAGCAACATGCCCAAGACAAACTGGGAAGAGCTTGACATCATCACCGTGGTGGAACTGTTCCAATCAGTGCCCCCCGGGGCTGGTGGGGCAGCTTTTGAGTTTTTTTGGGGGTTGTACGAGGATCAGGTGCGGGAAAAACAACCTGAACCTTTGCTGTTCAGGGGATTACCGGCCTATCCCTCCATAAAGGCATTCCAGATATTTTCCGCTTTCTTTACCCCTACCGCACCCGAGGGTGAAGACCTCATGAACGTGTTTATGGACTTCCATCGTTCCCACCAGATCACCTGGAACCTCCGGCCTGATCCTCCGTGGCGGTATTTCTCGGATAAATATTCGGTCTGCCTGACAGTACAAAACAATTTTCTATACAAGGTGACCTCACTGAATGACCCCACGGCCTTGCCTTTCACCAACTGCTCTCGGGGAGGGAATGCTTCCTGTCAAAGGCAAGTCCGTGTCACAAAAGATTCCATAATCCTTCTTGATGGTGAAGAGATCTTTAAAAAATTTCCTCTCCACTCCCGGTGGCAGATTTCCCCGCAAGAGGATGCTGCTCTGCGACAGCCCGTGCACCCTTTTGGCTGGCGAAAGTTTTTTAAAGACCTCCCCCCTAAAATGGATCCGGTCACAGCAGTTTTAACGGTTCCATTCTATCCGGAAGGCGCAAGGGAAATCGAGGAATCCTCCCTCCAGCCAATGGTCGTCGACCAAATATTGTTTTACATGGAAATGTTTCCAGAAATGCCGAACCAATTGAAAAAAATCAACCGCGTCCTTATTCATGGTTTTGACACCGCAGTTGCTGGATGTATCGACTGTACACGTAAACGAGAACACCGGGTATTGTTTAACCATCCGGAATTTGCTCAAAAGAACGCACAGCTTCTATGGGACCACGCTGCATCCAAGGGTCAACTGAATAACCTGCGAGAGGTTTCTTTTCTTCCAGAAAACGACTACGTCAAATCCGCCTACGCAGAAAAATATGAAATGATCTTCCGATGGATTCCTTTCAAGTCTTACCACGACCCGGTTGCCTGTGAAAACATTTTGAATTCCGTGACCCATGCCATGACCTCCAGCGCCCTTTTATTTCTTGTGGGTCCAAGGCAAATATTCGACTTGTTTCAGCAGCACTCTTTGAAAAAAATATATAACGACCCGGTTAAGGACATGCCTTTTTTCATACAGCATAAAAAAATGTACCCCGAAACCCTGGTCAACCCGGAGGTATCCGTGTTTTTTGCCCAAAAAGTAACCCATAAAAGTTTTACAAGAACTCGGAGCTTGCAAGCCCAGGAGGACCCTGGACCCACTAGGGAAAGGGTACTGAGCTCAGCATAAACCACAGTTACTTCAGTATAAGATTTGCTGGATTAAAATTATTCTTGGGGAGTTAGTCATGAAAGAGACAGAGAACATCACGAGCACGAAGGTCATGGAAATTTCTCTGATGAAAGAGGCCGATGAAAAGATCTTTTACACCGCCCTGGCGGAACAGGTCACCGATCCCGAGGTTCAGGAGTTTTTAAACCTGATGGCCTCTGAGACCACCCACCATGAGGCTTCAATAAAAAAGCTGCTTGGTGGAAATGGGGACGAAGCTGATTCTTGGGAAGGCGAGTATACGATCAGTGATTTCGTAAAAACCCATTTCCAAACCGATATCTTTCCCACAGGTGATGATGTCTCTAGAATGGCCTCTGAATTCAAGGGGGTGCAAGAGGTTTTGGATTTTGCGCTTGAAGTGGAACAAGTTGCTGCCGAGTTTTATAAATTGCTGGGTGAACACTGTAAAAGGCCGTCTACCAAGGCGGCCTTGATCCTGATGGAAAAAGTCGAGCTTGAGCACGTGGAAAAAATCAAATCCTTTAAGAAAAAGATTTCTGAGAGAAGGGTTCTGGAAGAGGAACCGGCTACTTGGAGGAGGGTCACCCTATGATGAAATATTTGTTGTGGGTATTCGTATTATTGATGATTTTCACAACACCTTTATCAGCTCTTGTGAACTATGAGAATGGAATCGCTGCTTTTGAGCGAGCTGACTATGAAACGGATTTAAGAGAATTAAAAGTTCCAGCTGGTCAGATATCAGTTCGTGGGAACTATGAGACTGGAACTGTTGCTTTTGATCGAGGTGACTATGAAACGGCTTTAAGAGAATTTAAAGCTCTAGCTGAGCAGAATGACTCGCGTGGCCAGTATGGCTTGGCATTGATGTATGACTTGGGGGCTGGTGTCCCAGCGGATTTAAAGGAAGCAGTCAAGTGGTATCGACTCTCGGCTAAGCAGGGCAATGCCGACGCGCAAAATAATCTCGCCACGATGTATGCAGAGGGTGAGGGAGTAGAAAAGGACACCCATAAGGCGGCTGAGTGGTACGAGCGTGCGGCACAACATGGAAATTTTGATGCCCCCAATAATCTTGGCGCAATATATCTACAGGGAATAGGAAAGACCCGTGACTATGTTAGGGCTTACATGTGGTTTCATTTAGGTGAAATGAAAGGGGACAGGGCGGCGAAAAGCAACAGAGAGTTTGTCGAAACAAAAATGACTCCCGAAGAGGTCATCGAAGCAAACAAACAGGTTGGAGAATGGATGCAAAGATATGTGGGTTTCTGACGATCTGAATAAAGGGACGTGTAAAAAGAATGGATGAAAGGAATAACTTATTAACCTTCATTAATTCCTCATCTTTCACTTCCAATTCTTAAAAAACACTAACGGGATTAAAGAAGCGAAAGAAGCAGAGAGTAGTGATTTATCCAATTAATTGAAATGAAACCCACTGCATATAACTATGACATTGTAATCATCGGGGCAGGAATGATTGGGCTCAGTATTGCCTTTCGGTTGAAGCGGACCGATCCCAATCTAAAGGTTGCTGTAGTGGGCGATAGCAGGGACCCGTTGATGGCTTCTCGAGCCGCAGCCGGGATGCTATCTCCTTTCTGCGAGTGCGAACAGGACGACCGTTTCTTCTTTTTCTGCCGGGAATCGCTTCACAAGTATCCCAAATTTATTAAAGAGGTGGAATCCGTCAGCGGCCTCGATATTCACTTTTCGATGGCCGGGGCAATTATGCCTCACTGTTCGGTGGGGGATCAGTGGGAGGATCGCCTGCGTTTTTTTAAAGAAGCCGAGGTCACTCACGAGGTGTGGTCTGCAAACCAGATACGTAAGAAGCTTCCCCATGTATCCAGCGATTGCGGGGACGTGGTTTGGGTAAAGGAAGGGGTAGTCAA
>CAZVZT010000009.1:0-3172 GCA_964631515.1 uncultured Nitrospinaceae bacterium | reverse complement strand
CGGCTCGGATACACCGTACACGGATTTCTCACTTATATCGTTCCCTGGGGAAACGGGTATGGATTTGTTGTGGGATCCACCATGGAGGACTGTGGGTTTGATTCCGAGGTGTACGACAGTACCATTCAAGAATTAATCGATAATGCTTCCGCAATCTTGCCTTGCCTGCACGATGCCCCTCTGGTTGAAAAGTGGACAGGGTTTCGCCCAACCACTGACGATGAGATGCCCATAATGGGAGCAAGCGTACGCTATGAGAATCTATATTACTCCACGGGGCACCATCGCAATGGAATACTGCAGACACCCAACCAGGCCGACTATATGACCGAGATCATCCGGGGAAGACTTAAAAATGAAATCCCAGAATTTTCACCCACAAGGTATGCGCTCTGAGAAAGTTGAAAACCTTCGGGAATAAACTTCGGAGAAGACCATGAACAAGAAAGAAGCTCGTGCTTACTTCAATTACTTAATGGGTTTGTGCCTTCGCAATGAGGAAGCCTTCGGCCCATTAGCCCTGACCCTGATGAACGAACAGGACCTTGACGAGCTAGGCCTGATGCCGGAGGAACAATTCAATTTGATCATGAGCACCTTGAAGGTAATGGTCAATGAGCCGAAACGACATGGCATGAAAATCGAGTGGATGCGAAAAGCGAGGGGCCTTCTGGATAAAACCGTTTATAACGATCCTCAATTGGCCCAAAACCTCGATTACGAGATTAAGAAAACCGAGGCGGAACTGGATATATACAAGAAGGCTATGCACCCTCCGCCCCGCTACGACTTTCAAGATAAACAAAGTCTGATTGTGCAATGCGATGCCCCAGAATATTTCCTTGATATTGCCCCGAAACGGGCCTCGACCTATTACCAGAACAAATTCGTTGTGAGCAATACAGCCCGGACAGCTCAGCACTTCGGAGGTGGGCCGCGGAAATTTGACCCGGACAACATAGCCATTCAAAGGGAATTTTCAGGGTCCTGCCCACCTTTTATGAACTCGAGGGTAAACGGATTTCACTTAATGTTGCCTTTTGATTTAAAAATCACCCGCAAGTTCGACGAACCGCTGGAGGGAGGATTGCGGATCTATTATTCCAAGATGGGATACTCGTTTCCCCTGTCTTACGAAGTGGACAAGCTTGTCAGCTATTATGATGGGGAAGTTCTTGATATTTCCATGGACGATCCCAATCTATTGTTTGTCTCCGTTTCTATGGTCAAAGAACCTGAGTTCAAATTCGATGGCACGGGTCCTTCGCCGGGAGCCCCCCCCGAACAGGTCTACCCACTAACCGTGCTCGATCGATTGGTTGCCATTGGACCGTTTCTTCAGGTAGTGACCAACTTTAAAATCTGGTACGACGCATCGGTTATGTCGTTGCTGGTCGAGGGAGCACCCGACCTGAATGATTACGGATTGGCGGGAGGGCGGGGAATGCTCATACGCACCCATGCGGCGGATAAATTGCCCGCTTACGCCGAGACCACCAAGGAAGCCTGGATGGAGGGGTTGAGCTTCAACTTCGTCAATATTCACCTTGGCCTGTTGCCGGCTCACGACGCTGCATTCGTCCCTTATAACACGCCCATGTTTTCCATCTATCCTTTGGTTGCCCAGAAACATTTAACGTGGACGAGCATCGAAGGTATGCGCGAATCAAGCAAGCAGTAACGACTGTCAGCCCTAAGACCAAAAGATATCAAATATGTTTAAAAATATTTATTTGCCCATTGATAATTCAGATTATTCCAATGCCTGCATTGATATCGGCTTGGATTTAGCTCAAAAATTTGGATCCCGGATCGTGGCAAGCCATGTCTACGCGGCCAAAATGCATGACACCCGTTTTCGCCAAATGGAAAGTGGCCTGCCCGAAGAGTACCAGGACGAACAGGAACTCGAAAAACAACGGAGTATTCATGATCAGTTGATCACCAAAGGGATGGAAGTGATCACAGATTCTTATTTGGATATACCCAAACTCAAATGCAAAAAGCTGGGGATCCCGTTCCTCGGCAAATCACTGGAGGGTAAGAATTGGATCGAACTGGTAAAAGACATTAATAAATCAGACTATGACTTGATTGTCATGGGAATCATGGGCCTGGGATCTGTCCGGGACAGCCAAATCGGCACGGTAACCAACAGGGTGATTCGCCGCATCCAAACGGACACTCTATTGGTGAAACATCTTCCCGAACTGGATACAGAAAGATCGTCCAGTGGAAAAATTGTCGTGGCCATTGATGGAAGCGGACACTCTTTCGGGGGTCTTAAAACCGGAATTGAGCTCGCTAAGTTATGGAATCGCCCTCTGGAAATTATTGCCACCTTTGACCCGTATTTTCACTACGCTATGTTCAATAGCCTTGCCGGCGTTCTTTCCAAGGAAGCCAGTAAAGTATTCAAGTTAGAACAACAGGAAAAACTACACGAAGAAATTATCGATAAGGGGCTGGCAAAAATTTATCAGGCTCACCTTGAAGTTTCCAAAAAGGTTGCGGAGGAAGAGGGTGTAAGTTGTACGATACGCCTATTGGATGGCAAAGTTTATGAAAAAATCCTGCAGTATACCCGTGAAGAGAATCCTTTCTTACTGATTATGGGGCGGATAGGGGTTCACAGTGCTCCGGAAATGGATATTGGGGGCAACACCGAAAACCTGATCAGGTTTGTACCCTGTAATGTCTATTTATCCAGCAGAGTGTTTAAACCTAAGATCGATACGATCGCAGAGGAAATTATTGAATGGACTGCCGAAGCCAAGGAGAGGTTGGAAAAGATACCCGGTTTTGTCCGACCCATGGCAACGTCGGCTATTCTGCGCTACGCCATGGAGAGAGGACATAGCATGATTACATCCAGCCTAATCACCGAGGCTTGCGAGAACATCCTGCCAGCAGGGTCCATGGAAGCCATGGGCGCAATCGGCCAGCAAGTAAAAGAAAAGGCGAAGATGGAAAACCTCTCGGATCCCTACGCTTCCGTAGATCCAGGAATGCTGAAAGATAAAATGATGGCCGCTCATGCAGGAAAAGCCCCATCGACAATCAAAATAAAATGTACTGCGTGTGGCACCGTGATGGGAGAAGGTGCCATCAAGTGCGGCGTATGCAATGCTTCCAAGGAAAGATTATTGCCCATAACAGAGAAAGAAGCTTC
>CAZVZT010000008.1:10889-21830 GCA_964631515.1 uncultured Nitrospinaceae bacterium | reverse complement strand
GATTAATATGATGAAAAGGTATTATGACTGCATAATTCCCGAGCCGACTGACCCTAATGAAGACGCCGATCTGAAAAATGAATTCCAGGAGGGAATCGGCACTGCTCATAGTCTTTATAACAGCCTAGCCTACAATAAGATTCTCGAGCGCATCTGGCATTTGATTGATGTGACCAATAAATATATCGACCACCAGGCCCCGTGGACTTTGGTGAAGTCGGAGGACGGAAAAAAACGTCTCGCAACGGTCATGTACAACACTACGGAGTGTCTGCGCATAATCGCGATTCTCATTTACCCGTTCATGCCAAAAAGCGCCGAAACGATGATGCAACAATTGGGAATCGAAATCGCCATTAAAGAACAGGGGCTGGAGACAATCAAAACATGGGGCGGATTAAAACCAGGGACAAAGGTGCAACCGGGAAGTCAACTTTTCCCACGCATTGAGGACAAAGAAGCGGAAAAACTTCTCGCCACCATAGAGGTGACCGAAAAGTCGGACCAAAAAAAAGGAGCTGAAGTAATGGAAGAGGAAACTTCCGAACAGGTGAGCATTGACGAGTTCATGAAAATCGACCTGCGAACAGGGAAAATCATTGAAGCAGAAAAGATCAAAAAATCAAAAAAACTTCTAAAGTTAAAAGTAGATATCGGTAGCGAGGTACGCCAAGTGGTTGCGGGTATTGCGGAATGCTACGAACCGGAACAACTGATCGGGCGAACCGTCATTCTTGCCGCCAACCTTAAGCCGGCGAAGCTGATGGGCGTCGAGTCGCAGGGCATGGTGCTCGCTGCCAGCGAAGGCGGGAATATCACTTTGGCCGGATTCGATCTGGAACCAGGCAAAGGGATACGAGTGCGATGATCATAGATACGCATGCCCACCTCGACATGGATGCATATGACGAGGACCGCTCGGACGTAATTCAACGCGCTCGCGACAGCGGTGTAGATTACATCCTTAACATTGGTTGCGACATCGAAAGTAGCCTCCGTTCGCGGGAACTGGCCGAGCATTACGATTTCATTTACGCCACTGCTGGCGTTCATCCTCATGACGTAAAAAACATCAATGGACATACCTACGATCACCTCAGGGAACTGCTCTCGCACCCGAAGGTGCTCGCGCTTGGGGAAACCGGCCTAGATTTTTTCAAGAATTACTCGCCCCAAGACCAGCAAAAGGAACATTTCCGCAAACAGGTTGAGTTGGCGCGCGAAGTAGGTAAGCCCATCATCGTCCATAGTCGTGATGCCAATAATGACATCACCAGCATTCTCTCCGATCACTTCCCGAAAGATCCGTCCGCGCGATCCGGGATCTTCCATTGTTTCTCTGGAGACCAAGAACTGGCCGACAGGGCACTGGAGATGGGATTCTACATCTCGTTTTCTGGTTCGGTCACCTTCAAGAGCTCGGATGAGCTGCGTACAGTGGCAAAAACAATCCCCGCCGATCGCCTGTTCGTCGAAACGGATTGCCCATTCCTCGCACCGGTCCCGAAGCGCGGTAAACGAAACGAACCGTCCTATGTCAATCACGTTGCCCAACAGATTGCCAAAATACGCGGACTCACCGTTGAAGACCTTGCACGTACCACCGCCCTTAACTTCTTCGAACTGTTCGGTATCGGCACAGAAGCTAAGACCGGAACCGTGTCCTACCAAATACGCAACTCACTCTATCTCAATCTAACGACACGATGCACTGCTGATTGCTCATTCTGCACCCGCTTGACACGTCCGGTCGTCCAAGGCTACAACCTCCAACTCGACCGAGAACCGACAACTGAAGAGGTGTGGAAATCGATCGACGACTGCACAAAATATGATGAGATTGTTTTCTGCGGATATGGTGAACCAACACTGAGGCTCGACGTCGTCAAGGAAGTAGCAAAAAAAATCAAGGCCGCGGGGGGACGCGTCAGACTGAACACTAACGGACACGGCAACGCAATCAACAAGCGCAATATCCTGCCCGAACTCAAGGGACTGGTCGATGCGATTTCAATCAGCCTCAACGCCGACACTCCTGAGGCCTACGATGAAATCGTCCGCCCCCTACCTGGCTTGCGCGAAGGCCTCTATGACAAGGTCAAGGAGTTCATCGAGGAATCTAAAAAATACATTCCGAAAGTACAGGCCACCATCGTCACGCATCAAGACGGCGTCGATGAAACAAAGTGCGAAGATATGGCCTGCAATGAGTTCAATATTGACTACCGGCCCCGACGTCACAACATCGTGGGTTAAGCTCTTCGTTCC
The DNA here is from genome assembly GCA_964631515.1 of uncultured Nitrospinaceae bacterium. Classification (GTDB taxonomy): domain Bacteria; phylum Nitrospinota; class Nitrospinia; order Nitrospinales; family VA-1; genus CAJWLY01. The sequence goes on along the minus strand of CAZVZT010000008.1, from coordinate 19,562 downwards.
ACCTCGCACAGAATCTTAAAGACGCAGAAAAAGGGGAGAAAATAATGAACTGGATTCCTACAGGCGCGGTTTTTAGTGGGCTTAGCGTACTGCTTGGAGCAGTTGGAGCGCACGGACTCAAAGACATTCTCTCCGAACAAAAACTCAAGGCTTTCCACACAGCAACTCAATACATGGGATACCATGGTCTAGCACTGATACTCGTCGGCATTCTTTGCCTGCATCTTGGGGCCGACGGAGCGAAAGCACTTAAGAAAGTCGGCATCCTGTTTCTGGCGGGTATTCTTATGTTCTCTGGAAGTATCTATATCCTCACCTTCGATGGGCCTCGTTTATTTGGCCCTGTCACCCCACTTGGCGGACTCTCTTTCATAGCCGGCTGGTTCACATTCGCCTGGGCAATGCGTGGGCATTTTAATAAAAAAGATACCCCCTGAGACCACCCTCAAAGGTGGATTTCATTCACCCTTCCTCTCATCCTAGCCTTTTCCCGGCGGGAGAAAAGATATCTTCAGAACGTTTTCGGTAGGCGTACCACACAAGCAAGGCCAGTATTCCAGTGGTGGGGATGAGCATACCAAACCCAACACGGTCCCAAGCAGGACGAAAATCAATCTCCCCTCCGATCTCACTAGTGTAGTGATTCAGCATTTCGCCATATTCGATCATGAGGTGCACGGGATAAACAGTCCTAGCACTCTCGACCGAACGATGCACTGGCACATCAAATGATTTTTCCTCACCACCGCGAATGGTGAATCCCATCATCCCCCTAAATTTGTCCGCGACCAGCCCAGGAGGGAGAAGAAGCATCAGCCGAACGTTTTTAAGCGACGGCGAGTTATTGCGGAGAAAAATTTTCAGTAGCGACCCATCTTCCTGCAGAATCGTTTGGATTTCCCCATCGACAACCGACTTCACTGGCTCACGGAAATAAAATGAATCGGTATGAATCTGCGTAAGCGGCACCTCGTCCTTGCCACCGGTTTTATATTCCGCCATAACCACGAGAGGGTAGCGTCCAGTTCTCAACACCGACGGATGGTTAGTATTCTCCAGCGTGACCCTCTGCCTTGGGTCAAGTCTAGCGATCTTTTTCATCATCACCATGTTGTGATGAAAATGAAACATAGGATGCACGTCATAGAGTGGCTTGCGTCCGTTGTTCTTCACCATCAGACGAACCCGCACCCTGCCGTCATCATCCACCAACGCCTGCGTGGTTAGTTTCAGCGGGGACGCCCACACAGAAGAAGAAAACCCAGCCGTCAAAAAAAACACCAGCAGTAGACCTGTACAAAGTTTCTTCATGGGAGGTTATTTTATCATAGTTTCACACGGAGCCATCTTACCCACAGACCGCAGCACCATCAACTTCGTGCCACCCCACTGGAACTGTTCGAGGGTTTTTCCAAACAGAAAAAACCAGACCCCGATGGCCCCTGACCATAACCCGCATTAGGGCATCGAAATGCACCGTCAGGGGACTCTCGCCTTACTTCCCTTTTGCTTGGGGTTTGCCAGAGGATGCATTAGAATGGAGGGGATACGATATTCATTGAGCCTCTCCAATGGAACCTCACGCCTTCATTGAGAATTTCCTGAACCGAGTCCGTCGGCTGCGTACGCGAACCCAGTTGTCCCACGGGTTCAATATAATAATAGTTTATATTTCAATAAGTTATCTAACAGCCAACCTGCTGGCTTGGTTCTACCCTGCGGCTCATGAATGGCTCTGGTTGGCGGGAGTCCTATTTCTAGGGGGATTGGGCTACACCGTCTTCCGCTACATCCTTCAGACCGGATTCGTACCCTTTTCGCTCGATGATGCGGCGCTGTTGACGGAATTGCGGCACCCCCACTTAAACAATTCTCTCATCAATTCGTGCCAGTTGGCACGTCGACTGAAACGTCCCGAAGCGAAAAAGCAATCATCTCAGGAATTTATCCACGAACTGCACCGACGTACCCACCTGACCATCGAAGCAATCGACCCAAGGTCAGTGATTGACCGGAGTGGCTTGGTGTCAAGCCGCAACTGGTTTGTTGGAGCTTTAGGCTCACTTGTTCTAGTGGCGTTGTTTCTTCCCGATTTTCTAACACAGGGATACAACCGCTGGATGCCGCCCCCCAAACTGCAGCAGGCCGCAATTGATCAATCGGCGAAACCAGACCTTTTGGAACCCACTGCCGCCAAAATTGCCTATGCGATCGACTCCTTGAGTCTGACTTTTCATTTTCCAGCGTATACGAAAATGAGGACAAAAACTGTAAAACCCTCCGACGGAAAAATCCACGTCCTTCCCGGAAGCGAGGTAAAAATTTCAGCCCAAACCAACCTCCCCACAACCGGGGGCGATCTGATGTTCAACGGCAAGGACAACTTCGTCATGCACATGGAGGACCCAGCAAGCCTTAACGGACGCCTCCTTATAAAAGAAAAAGGGTTCTACCAATTCCGAATCAAAGATGCTGTTGGGAAAAAACATCTACTCGCGCAAAAGTATCCGGTAACGCTGGTCCAAGACCGCTCGCCCAGCATCGTTTTATTTCTCGCCAACCCAAAACCTGTTTACTTCAACACCGACAAGGTCCAGCTGTTTTATGAAGGGAGCGACGACTTCGGTATCGGGTCCGTCGAACTGGTGGCCTACATCAACGGAAAAATTCAGCGCTTTCCGGTCAAACGGTTCAAAGAACACGAGAAGGAAGCCAAGGGCGACTACACTTGGGCTCTATCGCAAATCGAGCTTCATCCGGGTGACGAGGTCCAGTACTACCTTGAGATTAAAGATAACGACAACGTACGAGGCCCGAATACCGGCCAATCCGAGGCATACACCTTCACCATTTTCGATTCAGCAAAAGAACTGGAGAGCTTAATCGCCTTACAGGAAGAGTTGACCGAGAAAATGATCGCACTCCTGGCAACGGGGCTAGTTAAAGGCGCGTCGCTAGATAACTCGGTCGATGATCCGATGCAATGGGAAAAACTATTCACCACCAGCGCCGACGCCCTGATCGAGATCGTAAGCCTGGCCCAACGCATTCGCGACCGGGGGAAAACCATCGATCGATTCCCACAACCTTACCTCAACCTGCTCAGTAACATTGCTTCCGGTCTGGCACGCATTCGACAGGAGCAGATTGAAGCGATCAACCAGATTCGGGACACAATCCATAAACCAACGCAGGCGAAATTTAAATCCCTTTCCCCTTACCGCACCATCAACAACCGAATGATCGGTCACCTGGAAAACGATATTCTCTTCTTAGTCAAAATGACCAATCGGCAGAAGTTGGACCGGGTGGTGGGTCTGGAAGAGAAGCTCAACAACCTGACCCAAACCCTGCGCCAAGAGTTTGAGAAACTGAAGGACCGCAAAACCAAACCACACCCAAATGAGTTGAAGAGCAAAATTAAACAGATACGCGACACCCTGCAGAAAATCATGGACCAACTGGCCCGCCAGACCCAGTCCATGCCCGACGAATTTTTAAATTCGGCCGCCTTCCAACGCCTGAGCATGGAATCGTTCGCCGCTTCGCTGGAACGGATGATGGACATGGTGAACCGCGGCCAGTTCGAGGAAGCAATGGAGGAGTTGAAAAAAGTCTCTGAGGACCTGCAACAGCTGGCCAATCAGTTCAACCAAGCGCGGTCAGAAGCGGATGACCTTCTAGATATGCAGATCGCGGAAGCGCTGGACGACTCCATCGAGAAGTTGGATAAGCTGGAAGCTCGACAACAGAGGCTGGTTGAAGACACCACCCAAATCAATCAGGAACTGAGAGAACAACAGTCAAAACGGTTTGAAAAGGAGCTGGACAATTTCTTTACAGAACTCCAACGCGACGTAGATGCCATCCGCTCTCTTTTTAAAGCGGACGAAGAGTATCTCAACAGGCACCGTGTGATGAAGCAACTTGAAAAATTGATAGCTCAAGAAACAAAACTCAACCAAAAAATAAATAAACTAGGCCAGAAAACCGTCGATTCGAGCCTCACAGAGAGGTTGGATCGGAATTTCCAGACCCTCAACGAAGCGCGTAAAGAACTTTCCAAATTGACCCATGAAAAAGACTCTCTCCGTGTGAATGAGTTTCAGCGGTTCAGGGAAGGATTGCCACAGCTTATGAAAAGGTATGACACACTCCGGGAACTAGCCAGGTTGCAGGATCTCACCGAATTCGGCAACCTGTTCAAAAAAGCCTACCCCGAAGTGTTTCGCTGGCAAAATAACCTGCGCACCACGCCCAATCGGAGGGAGGATATTGGTGAACAATTGGACAACGACCTAAAGCAGGTCACCCGGCTCAACAACGAAATTTCAAAAAAGTTAGGATCGATGATGCGATCGATCCGCAAGAACTACGATTCATCCATCACCGAAGAACAAAAAAAGAAACTGGGGCAAATGGCGCAACAAGAAAGTCAGATGCGCAAGGAAACAGAGGAGTTGACACGCCGGTTTGACCGTTTAAACCAAGAAAACCCGATGGTCCCATCCCAACTTTCGAAGCAGATGGGGCAAACGGGGCGTCGCATGAAACGCGCCGAGCGAAACCTCAAAGAACAGAATATCCGCGAAAGCATAGTGGCAGAAAACAGCGCACTTAAGGGATTGCGCGAAACCCGGGACCTACTCAAGGAAATGAAAAACTCCAGCGGCCAAGCCCAACAGGCGCAACAGCCAACACCGAACCGACTCGGCACTGGCAACCGACTTGACTCACGGCGTGGTGGAGGAGCACGCATGCGGAATGAGCGCGTGCTGTTACCTTCCGAAGATCAATATCAGGTACCCAGTGAATTTCGCGAGGAAATTCTCAACGCAATGAAAAAGCAAACACCGAAAGACTATCAGCGCATGGTCATGGAATATTACAAGAACCTAGTGAAATGAAGCGTATCGTTTACATCCTGCTGGCATTATCCCTTGAGCTGACAGCCATCGGCCCGGCAAGTGGGACGCCCACAGCCACCCCCCCTGACGAAGTATTCGCCGGGTATAAGCTGATCGAACAGTGGCGCATCGAAGAGGCCGGTACCCTGGCCGAAAAATTGCTGGACAAATATCCCGAATCGGGAGACGCCCATTTCCTTAGTGCGCGGGTGGAATTTTTAAGAGGTAACTATGAATACGCCAGAAAGATTCTCACCCGCGTTGGGGGCAACCACGCGCCAGTCCGCGAATTCAAAAAGCTGGTTCAGAACACCCATGATGCGACAAAATTGTTTATCTCCCGGGAGTCGGAACATTTCATCTTTCACTTCGAGCAGGGCCCCGATGAAATTCTAGTACATTACGCTGAAGAGGTTTTGGAAAAATCATATGAAGTCCTCGGCAAGCTCCTAAATTACTACCCTCAACAAAAAGTACTGGTCGAATTTTATCCTGACCGGAAACCTTTTTCCCGCATCTCTCCACTAACGCTTCAAGACATCCTCACATCAGGCACGGTGGCGCTTTGCAAGTATAACCGCATCATGATGATCTCCCCGGGGTCCCTAGTGCGCGGCTACAACTGGATGGACACACTGAGTCATGAATACACCCATTACCTCATGACGAAAAAAAGCCGTAACAACCTTCCGCTATGGATGCATGAGGGAATTGCAAAATTCCTTGAAGGGCGATGGCGAAACAGCGGAGAATATCTGACCCCTATCATGGAGACAATACTTGCAGGCGGATTGAACAACGATTACCTGATCCCCCTCGACAGCATGATGCCGTCGCTGGCCAAGCTAAAAACAACCGAAGACGTACAATTGGCCTATGCTGAAGTATCGACGATGATTGAGTACCTAGCCGAGCTCCGGGGAGATGAGGTAATCGCTGCTCTTCTTGATGACTTGGCCGGAGGCGAACCGTTCGACTCAGCTTTCACAAGAAGGCTGGATATGGATCTCGACGACTTTCAAAAAAAATGGAAGCAATTTGCAAAGCAAAAAAATCTAAAAACCGTTCCCGGACTTAAAATTCCAGGAATTCGCTTCAAAGCTGATCGCTCTATAACAGAAGAAGAGAGCAAGGAGTATCGCGAGGTCGGTGCACGCAAAACCCAAGACTTGACTTTTTTGGGGGACATCCTCAGGTCGCGAGACTTTAACCGGGCGGCGATCGTGGAGTACCAGCGCGCTATTGATCAAGCAAAAACCTTTTCTCCCATTCTGCACAACAAACTTGCGAAGACTTTTTTTCTAACACGGGAGTTTGACCAGGCCGAGGCGCTTCTGAGAAAAAGCCTCAGTCATTACCCCATGTTCCATACTACCCTCTCGAGTCTGGGTGAACTTTATTTCGAAACCGGAAACATGGAAAAGTCGCTCGACTTCTACGAACAAGCAGTGCGGGTCAACCCTTTCAATCCGTTCGCGCACATCAGGCTGATGGCAATCTATCAAAAACTGGGGCTGAACAAAGAAAAAGAATTGCAGGCAAAACTGTTTGGATATATAGATTGATAATAGTTAATTGATCCAGGGAGATTTCATGAAAGATCTGGAGTTGGCCCAAGAGTTATTGAGTGCGAAAAAGCGCGTCACCGGCGAAATACGAAAAGTGATCGTGGGGCAGGATGAGGTGATTGAAAACCTGTTGATTGCGTTGTTCTGCAAAGGGCACTGTCTTTTTGTTGGCGTCCCCGGACTGGCCAAAACCTTGCTGGTAAGCACTCTAGCCCGGGTACTGAATCTCAACTTCAGCAGGATCCAGTTCACACCCGACCTGATGCCCTCAGATATCACCGGAACGGATATCCTTTACCAGGATCAGGACACCAACCAGCGCGAATTTCGGTTCATCAAGGGGCCAGTTTTTGCCCACATCATTCTCGCGGACGAGATCAATCGCACACCACCAAAAACCCAAGCCGCCCTACTCCAAGCCATGCAGGAACAGCAGGTGACCGTCGGCGGGAATACCTATCAACTCGACCAACCCTTCCAAGTCTTCGCCACACAAAATCCGATTGAGCACGAAGGCACCTATCCTTTACCTGAAGCACAATTGGATCGGTTCATGTTCCTCGTCAACGTTAGCTACCCCACCATGGAACAGGAGGTTGATATTGCCATATCCACCACCTCGGGATCCCACCCAGACCTGGATGTAGTTCTGGATGCCGCACACGTTCGTGAGCTGCAAACACTGGTTCCGCGTGTTCCCGTGTCGGAACACGTCGCGGAATATGCGGTGCGGCTGGTGCAAAGCTCACGCCCGAGCAAGAACGGAGCGACACCGGACTTCATAAACGAGTGGATTGACTGGGGAGCGGGTCCGCGCGCATCACAATATCTTATTCTCGGGGCAAAGGCTCACGCCCTCATGGACAATCGCGTAACCACAACCGTGGATGACATCAAAAAAGTCGCCCGGCAGGTGCTCGAACACCGGCTTATTCTCAACTTCAAAGCCGAAGCTGAAAATGTCACCACTACCGATATTATCGAAAAACTTCTACAGGCAGTTAAAGCGTAATCAGGAAATATAAAGTGGGAGTCTTTTCTAAATCAGGTTGGCCGTTTTCCAGTCCACTTCCACATTCTGAGTTGTTCCCGAGCGAGTCTGGTACACAACGTGCCCATTGGACTCGCCGTACAGAAACAAGTCGCGCGTGATTTCAACATCCTTCTGGCAGTATTCGACAATCTTGTCTATCTTACCCTCTCGGTACCATTGCAAGGAAACCAGTCCGTCGGCACTTTTTTGCGTCTTGAGCGTGTTCTGAGATAGGTGGTCCAAGCTGAGTCTGTGTCCCAGTTTTTTCTTAATATCAATCAGCATATCGAAGGTGTGGATTTCCTGCAGGTCAAAGTCGGCATACGGTTGAAGTACCGTATAGTCGAACCCGATCACGTTGAATCCGACCACAAGATCAGCAGAGCGAAGTTTTTTCGCCAGTTGCGAAGCATCCTTTTCCAGGTAGTTGAAAAACTGTTGTTCCAAACTATCCCACACCACTCCGACAGCCAGCTTCATCAGGTGGATGTTTTCCCAGCCGCCCACATCATGAGCACTCTTCTGAGTCTCCAAGTCAAAAAAGAGCGTGCGTACTCCGGATGAAGTTTGCTGAGGGGTTTTAGCAGTAATTTTCTCGGAACCTGCAAAAAGATCGAGTTGTTCGGACATGCGACCTCAAAAGGAATTTGGTTGGAGAGACCTCCAATTTAGCACCCCATAGCGCCAAATCAAGAGGAAATTCGAAAATTAAGTAACTCATTAAAAACAAAAGTTTTTTTGCGTTCAGCCCCCCGGAGTTTCTGCTCCCGATCGCTCCAAATATACGTAATTCCCTGAACTGGATATCCCCCTTCCAAATGAAGGATGAAGGAACGGTGAAACGCATCACAATGACTACCGAATAGAGCGGGTGTTAGCAAGATTAGCAACATCACCAAAGTGATGTCTCCCACCCTTAACATGCAAAAAGTTAGCGAGGAAGCAGATGATTGGAAGTGCAGTACCCGTTTACCCCTTACTGGTCGGTCCCGACCAAAATCAAATCGGAGTGGTCTTCATCACTATTCTGTTTTTCTTCACGAAGTCTAGAGTGAGCAATCGCCAGAGACAGAGGTTCCCGGATAACCTCACGCGAATTTAATTGTCAGCAAAGGTTGGTTCTACCAACCACTTTCTCACTTTTGTTTTCCCTTTTCAGTGTTTT
>CAZVZT010000008.1:0-10789 GCA_964631515.1 uncultured Nitrospinaceae bacterium | reverse complement strand
CTTTTCCCAGCGACATTCGTTTTAAATTCTTAGTCTAATCATGAAAATCCACGAACATCAGGCGAAGGCAATTCTTGCGAGATATGGTGTAGCCACACCCCGTGGTATCGTCGCCACCACACCCAAACAGGCGGAAGCAGCGGCTCGCAAGCTCAGGACCAGCGTGGTCGTGGTCAAAGCTCAGATCCATGCCGGCGGACGCGGTAAAGGTGGCGGTGTCAAGCTCGCCAAAAGTCCAGAAGAAGCAAACAAACTCGCCAAGAAGATCATCGGCATGACCCTCGTAACCCCGCAGACGGGACCGGAAGGGAGGAAGGTCAAAAAAGTCCTCATCGAAGAAGGCATGCCCATCGCCAAAGAGCTTTACTTAGGCATCCTGCTCGACCGACAAACCAGCCGGGTGCTCATCATGGCCAGCGAGGCAGGTGGCATGGAAATCGAAGAGGTTGCCGCTAAAACTCCGGAAAAAATCATCAAGGAAACGGTCGACCCCATCACTGGCGTTCACCCGTATCTTGCGAGAAAAATAGCGTTCGCGCTCAACCTAAAAGGCGACGCGTTCAAAAAAATGATTCCCTTCATCATCAACCTATACCAGGCTTTCGTAAAGGAAGACTGCGATATGCTGGAGATCAACCCTCTGATCGTCACCAAGGACGACCGGGTACTCGCGCTCGACGCCAAGGTCAACATCGACGACAACGCCCTATACCGTCAGAAAGAAACCCAGACCTACCGCGATTTGGGTGAGGAAGACCCCATGGAAGTAGAGGCAAGCAAGTTTCACTTGAACTATATCAAGCTTGACGGAAACATCGGGTGCATGGTCAATGGAGCGGGTCTCGCTATGGCAACTATGGACATCATCAAGCATTCAGGTGGTGAGCCGGCTAATTTTCTCGATGTAGGTGGCGGCGCCGATGAGGAAATGATTGAAAATGGATTCCGCATCCTAATTTCTGACAAAAATGTGAAAGGAATTTTTATCAATATTTTTGGCGGGATCCTGCGATGTGACATTCTCGCGCGCGGTGTCGTATTGGCGGCAAAAAAACTTCATATCAAAATCCCCATCGTCGTACGGATGGAAGGAACAAATATGAAAGAAGGACACGATATCCTCAAGCAATCGGGAATGGATTTTCTTGTTGCCCATGGAATGAAAGAAGGCGCAAAAAAAATGGTCGAAGCAATCCAATGAGCATTCTAGTTGACGAAAAGACACGACTGATCGTCCAAGGAATTACTGGACGCGAGGGACAATTTCACGCCGAACAATGCATGAGGTATGGCACCAAGGTAGTCGGTGGGGTCACCCCCGGCAAAGGCGGCCAGACCGTGCTGGGAAAAGTTCCCGTGTTCAATACCGTGCGCGACGCGGTTAAGAAAACCCGCGCCAACGCCACCATGATATTTGTCCCCCCCCCGTTCGCTGCCGACGCTATTCTCGAAGCGGCCGATGCCGGGGTCGAACTCATCATCTGCATCACCGAGGGCATTCCCGTATCGGACATGGTGGAGGTATACCGTTACATTCAAACCAGCGGTTCACGCTTGATCGGGCCCAACTGTCCTGGAATTATCTCTCCGGGGAAATGCAAGATCGGCATCATGCCGGCCCATATTCATAAAAAGGGGAACGTGGGTATTATTTCCCGGAGCGGCACCCTCACCTACGAAGCGGTCGGCCAGTTGACCGCCCTAGGCTACGGTCAGTCCACCTGTATAGGGATCGGCGGCGACCCAATTATCGGCACGAAGTTTATTGATGCGCTGGAGCTTTTTCAGAAGGACCGTGGCACCAAAGCCATCTGCATGATCGGCGAAATTGGCGGTACAGCCGAAGACGAGGCAGCCCATTACATCAAAAAATATGTCAGCAAACCGGTAGTCGGATTCATCGCGGGCCAGACCGCTCCACCCGGTCGGCGCATGGGCCATGCCGGCGCCATCATCTCTGGCGGACAGGGCACAGCCGAAGAAAAAATGAAGGTCATGAGACGGTGTGGAATCAAGGTGGTCAAAAGCCCCGCCGACCTCGGCAAAACCGTCGCCAAAATTCTTTAATTTCTACCCTCCCACCGCGTTCATCTTTCCTGTATTTTTTAAAGAATTCCCAAGAAAAGAATTGCGACAGCACCCGATCCATGTCATCTAACAGGTATGTCAGCAGAGGCCTGTCCTAAATGCGGTTATGAAAATGTGACGCAGTCGGCGTGGTGTGAGAAGTGCCTGCACCATTTCAACTCGTACGGAAAGGACAAGACTCTTCGGTGCCCGGAATGTTTTCACGAAAACGACTACGAGGACGAGTACTGCGAGGCATGCCACGAACCACTCAAACCGGGCCAGTGGGAGTGAGAAATAGAGTCAGCCCATAGCTCATCCTTCCTAACCAGGCCGGTCTTCCCCTTCTCTTACTCCTGTTCTTTAAAAGAAAGTGAATCGACTCGGGTCTGGTAATCGAGAGAATCAAACCGTGCGCCACGGCGCATGCTTGTAAAGTAGAGATCAGCATACACACCAATGATGGCGTGAAGACTGTCGTGGGGATCCATTCCCTGCCCCGTGAGCCGCTTGAACGCGTCACAGACAAACTCCGGATTACCCATCTGAATCTGCTGGTCAACTATCACATGTAAAACAGTGTGCACAAATGGATTCACGATTTGTCCGTTGACCTCACGGGGGACCAAGGCTAGTTCACCCTCTTCCCAGATGGGGTTAAACTCCGGATGCAGGTCTAAAATGTCAGCGATCTTTTCATCCAATTCTTCAACGGGGCGCCCTTCATTTTTATCGGCGGCAATGCGAAGGATGCGTTGCTGGCTTTCTTTGTCAAATTCCATACTTAGAGAGTTCTCCTAAACAAAATGATTTAGACGACAGGGGGTACCACCGTGTCTGTAAAAGACCGGGTATAGAAACACGGAGAAAATACAGCCGTGCTCAGGAAGGCTTGTCTTCAGGGGGTTTCGGAGAAGTGAGTCCGCCGGTCAGCGCCTTCACCCCCGTAAACCATAAACACCCGTTTTCCCTGTCGCACATGGTATTTGGCCCAGGCTGGGGACGTTCCACTGTAACAGGCGCCGGGATCGTTTCCCTCGGCTTTTAGGTAGTCCGGATAATCCAAGCCGGCATCGTAGACATCAATCAAAAGGCAGTCTGTATTGAACCCGACCCCGGACAGGCTGATTTTACTCAAAAAAGTTTCGATCTCGGACGGATCGTTCAATTCGATTGCTTGCATAGTCTAGATATCAGATTAGACCGGTTTCAAATAAAAGTTCTTCCCGGAGGCCGTTTCCTATTCTTCCGAGCGTCCCGATTTGTTAATCTCGTGGGAGGCATATTAGCATAGGCTTCCCAACCCAACAATCGGGGCCGGTAATCATTCACATAAAGGATTTTAGTGATGCTCACTCAGGAAAACCTCATTTTGAACCGAATTGAGCCAGACGGTAACGGCGGGACACAATTTCTTTATAAGGTAAACCAGTACGGGGTATCTGCTGTCAACCGACCACAGGAAGATATCTCCCTGATCCACTGGGAAGTGGATGTCATTAAGTACCACGATACGAAGGCAGTTAAATTTGATGTCTGCCACACCACCGAACTGGCAGACAAGCCCTTAAAATTTCATAGTGATCAGGCCCTCAACGAATTTCTGGAAAAAGCGTTCAGGTATTTCAAGGAACTAGGGATCCTGGAAAGCATGCTTCCCGAAAAAAAAGGCCTTAAAAAGGGACCTTAGTAGCGGCCAGCCCTTGACAAAACGGGGGTTTATTTCTAATATAAGCATTTTTTTAATAAGGCCTTGAGCGTTTTCCGGTGGGTGCTGCCCAGTGCCGGATAGAACTCCCGAAGGGGCCGCAATTGCTACGTCAAAACAACGGAGGACTCTGATGTCACAAACTGCCGAAGCACCGGCCAAGCCTAAGGACTGGGTGCCTGCGGGCGATTTACAGGAAGTGGTTTCCCCTGAAAAAATGTTTCATGAACTGCCCCGGGAAAACATATTCATGACGGGTAGTGAAGCCGCACGGGAAGCCATCCGGCGGTCCAATGTGGACGTCGCTATTGCATACCCCATCACCCCGCAGTCGGAAACGATGCAACAAGCGGGTTATTTGTACGACGAAGGTTACATCAAGGAGTACTACCGCGCAGAAGAAGAGATTGGCACTATGTCCGCCATCTCGGGATCATCTCGGGCAGGTGTGCGCAGTCTGACCGCCACCTCTGGCCCTGGTTTGATGCGTGGACTGGAAGCGATCAGCTCCTGGCCAGGCGCGCGTGTGCCTATCGTCATGCTCGATATGTGCCGAGTCATCAATACGCCCTTGGCAATCCAGCCCGACAACATTGAGATTTCGTTTCTGCTCAATACCGGGATGCTTGTCATGCATGGTGAGAACCAGCAGGATTTCTACGATTACACGTTGGCGGCCTTCATGGTTACCGAAGAGGTCGATGTTTTCCTGCCCTGCACGGTAGCCGTGGATGGGTTCTTTGTTACCCACGCCCGTGGCAACGTGTCATTGGTAGACCAGAAATACAAACTGCCACCTCGAGATGGCTGGAGATCTCCCGTTCCCGCAATGGACAACGAGAATCCGCCGGCACGTATTTCTCGTGATGCGCCGATTCAGAAGAGCAACTTCATCAGCTACCATATGCACGCAAGTTGGCAGCAGGAAATTTTCGCGGCTGTAGAGCGCTCGGCTAAATATTTTGACAAATACTTGGGTGGGTTGATCGAAGTGATTAACCCCGGCGCCGATGAAATGATCATTGCATCGGGTTCGGCGGTATCTCAGGCCCGGGAAGCTGTACGTCAGGAAGAAGAAAAGGGCAATAAGGTGGGCCTCATTAAGGTCAAGACCCTCCGCCCCTGGCCTAGGCAACAGATCATAGATGCCGCGAAACATGCCAAGCGTATTTTTATTCCGGAATTCAATCAAGCGGGTTTTTTACACAAAGAAGTTTGTGCCACTCTGTACGGAAATAGTCAGGCCAAGATATATAGCGGCCCCAGAGTCTACGGAGGTATGACCATGCCCACCGAAATGATTCTCGAGTGGCTGGAAGAGTCTCGCAAGAAAAAGTAACCCGTGTTCTTCGCGAGTTGCGGAAGTCTCAAGCCGTCAGCCGCCACCATGCAGTTGGGAACATTTTCATAACCCAGGCTGAGTGCAGTAACGGCGGACCGCTTCGGGCTGCAGTAAAATACACGAAACCTTTTATGCATGAGGAATAATTATGTCTCTTGATACTGTAAAACCATCTCCCGGTTTTCTCGATCATCTACCTATCGAATATAAAGACTTGGTTATGCACGGCCCTTACGGGCAGCAGAAAAAAGTAACCGAAATGGGGAAATTTAAGGAACTGGTCGAGGAACACCCCATGTGCGCCGGTTGCGCCATGGCCCTTTTCATTCGACTCGTCTTTATCGGCTTACCCAAACCCGAACACACAATCTTTGTCGGAACCGCGGGATGTGGTCGGCTGGCGATTTCCCAGGGTAATGTACCATTCGTCTATGGAAATTACGGCGACACCAATGCGGTAGCCTCCGGGCTCAAACGTGGTTTGGAAGTCCGTTTTCCGGAGCAAGATAAGGACGTAGTCGTCATGTGCGGTGATGGCGGATTGGTGGACATTGGGTTCCAGGGGCTGATGCACAGCTGGTTCCGGCACGAAAAATTTACCACCATCATGCTGGACAACGAGGTCTATGGAAACACCGGAGGGCAGGAAAGCGGCATGAGCGAAAAGGGCAGGGTCTTGAAAATGGCACCTCGGGGTAAAAGCGATGAAAAAATGGATATGATCGGCCTGGCAAAGGTCGCTAAGTTAGATTACATCGCAAGGATCACCCCCACTAATCCCAGTCGGGTACTCCGCACCGTGAGGCGGGCGATTCACGTGGCCCGGGAGTTTGGCGCCACCTATGTTCAGGCCTACACCTCCTGCAACATCGAGTACTCCATCCCCACTCCAGAGGTCATGAAGGACGCCTTTGAAAAGGAAAAGGATTGCTATGGTTTTGAAGAGATCATCTCGGATCGGGCTCAGGAATACCTGGCTCAAATCGAGAAGAAGGATAAAAAGAAGAAATAACCTGGAGGAAATAAAACATGTCTGCTAAACGCTATAACGTCCGCATGGCGGGAATCGGAGGTCAGGGCGTAGTCACCGCCTCGCATATTTTAAGTAACGGGGTCGTGATCTCTGGGGGTCACAGTTCCCTCGTCCCCTTCTTCGGTTCGGAAAAACGTAATGCGCCTGTTGAAAGCTATGTCCGGATCTCCAATCAGGCGATCTACGAAATCGGCGAAATCATATATCCAAACGTGATCATGATTTTCCACCCGTCGGTCATCACGCTGGGGAAATCGTACACGATGCCTTTCTACACAGGGCTGAAAAGGGGCGGAGTCATTTTAATCAACAGCAAGACTCCTATCGCTTTCAGTAAGGACGAACAACGGGAGATGGAAGAGAACGAGGCTAAAGTCTATTACGTGCCCTGTACGGAGATGGCCAACGAAATCGCAAAGACCGACCTGGCGACCAACATGGCCATGTGCGGAGCGATCGCCGCCGTTTTTGGAATGCCGGACATGAAATCGCTCGCCGAATCGGTCAAGGACCGGTTTATTGGAAAAGGAATTGTCGTCTCCGGCGGGACTGCAGCACTCGACAGTGCTATCGAGAAAAAATTCGCCAAGAAAGCTAAACTGCTGGAAGCTAACATGAAAACGCTTCATGCCACCTACAAGTACGTGATGGATCAAGGCTGGGCGCATAAGGAGGCGAGATTAGAGGAGCTTGACTCTGTCGCCGTTTAAACTTTTTTACCGGAGAAACCATGTATTACATTGCCCAAGTTGACAAAGATATCTGCTCTGCAAAAAACTGCCACCTGTGCACGACCTACTGCCCAGAAACGAACTGTATCAATTACAGCGAGCAGGATAAGTCCGCCTACATTTCCGTCGACCGGTGCAAGGCGTGCGAAATCTGCGTTTATATCTGCCGGGATGTGGCCAAAAACGATGCCATCAAGATGCAATGGATCGAGGAACTCGACGAAGGTTTTGTGATCAAGAAATCAGGTGTCATTCTACGATAAACTGTTCGCTAATCTTTAAGAAGGTATTTGCGCGCCTTTCAGCCCAAATACCTTTTTTTTATACATTAATCTTAATCTTTTTACCGGACCCAAACCCCCTATGGAAAAAACTTTCGCCATCATCAAGCCTGACGCAGTAGAACGAAACCTGACCGGAAAAATCCTGAGCCGAATCGAGTCAAAAGGATTCCGCATCGTCGCAATGAAACGGGTCTGTCTTACCCTACCCGAAGCCGAGGGGTTTTATCACGTTCACAAGGAAAGGCCATTCTTCAAGGACTTGACACAGTACATGTGCACCGGTCCGGTCGTCCTGATGGTGCTGGAACGGGAAAACGGTATCAAGGCCTGGCGGGAATTAATGGGAGCGACCAACCCCGCCGAAGCTGATGAGGGAACCATCCGCAAGGATTTTGCTGTCAATCTGGAGAAAAACTCCGTCCACGGGTCGGACGCTCCCGAGACGGCGGCTTTCGAAATTTCCTACTTTTTCAACCCTGCGGAAATTTCATCCTAACAGTGAACTCCCAGCCCATTTTTCTAAGATTCTAACCTCTCACACCAGGATCCAGCATAGAGGTTCCCAGAACCTAACAACCCTTTAAGCTATAGCGTATCAATCCTTTGGGATCTCCTTCGATCCGGTTCCGCTAACGCTAAAACCCATATCTCCCTACAAAAACTGGAAAAACTTTGCTATTCTGACGCTTCCAGAGCATCTAAGTTTTGACGATTTAGATGAAACATCCGTTATTAAGCCCAATCCGGAGGTAAGTTTTTATGCCGTTTTATGACTACCAATGTGAAAAGTGCAAGGAAACTTTCGAGGTTCTGCAAAAGGTTTCGGATGAACCCCTCGCTCAATGCGAAAAATGCGGGGGACCTATGCATAAACTGATCAATAATATGACGTTCCACCTTTACGGGCCAGGGTTTTATACAACCGATAACAAGAAAAAATACTTGAAATAAAAATACCCTCGATTCAATAACCGCCTCCGGCCCCCATGATATATATCACGCGAAAGCACGATTTCTGCGCTAGTCACCGATTGTACAATCCAGATTTCTCCGACGCGAAAAACAAAGCCACGTTTGGGTTGTGCAACAACCCTAACGGACACGGGCATAACTATGTCATGGAAGTCACGTTGAGCGGCGAAGTGAGTCTGGAAACAGGAATGGTTTTTGATCTCAAGGCGCTTAAAAAATTAGTCCAAGAAGAAATCATCGATAAAGTCGACCATAAAAATCTCAACGTCGACGTCGATTTTTTAAGTGGAACCATCCCCACCGCAGAAAATTTGGCAATTAAGTTCTGGGAAGTTCTGGAACCTAAAATTCAAACGGGCCGTCTGCATGAGGTCAAACTTTACGAATCAGAACGCAATTTCGTTGTCTATAGAGGAAAGTTCTGTGAACCTACAAACTGAAAAAAATCAAATGCAAGCGTTGGTCGAACAGATTTTAATCGCTGTCGGTGAAGATCCAAAAAGGGACGGTTTACTTAAAACACCAGAGCGGGTCGAAAAATCCATGAAATTTCTGACCAGCGGTTATCAAGTAAACATTGACGAGCTAATCAACGGTGCGCTCTACGAAGAAAGTTACAACGAGATGGTAATAGTCAAAGACATCGACGTGTACAGCCTTTGCGAGCATCATCTCCTGCCTTTTTTCGGCAAGTGCCACGTGGCCTACCTTCCCAGCGGAAAAATCATTGGACTGAGTAAGGTTCCTCGCCTCGTCGATGCGTTCAGCCGCCGACTGCAGGTCCAAGAACGCTTAACCACCCAGATTGCCCAGTGTATTGATGAAGCTCTAAAGCCGGCGGGCGTTGCCGTCGTTATCGAGGCGCTTCACCTTTGTATGTCCATGCGTGGGGTGGAAAAGCAGAGCTCTTTCACGACAACCAGCTCCATGGTCGGCAGTTTCAGAGACGATGCCCGGACCCGGAGTGAGTTTCTGAGTCTACTCAATCCGGCAAAGCCACTTACCTGAGAAACCCTAGCGCTCGGCTAACTCACTATAAATAAAGAGTTAACGTGCCTTCCCTTTGTTTGACAGCCGAAACCGGCAGAGCTATAATGCCCTAAGACCAACCTAGATAAGGAATCTGCCACCCCTTGAATCAAATCATAACCAAAGAGCTTCTTCTCGAAAATCTAAAGCTCGTTCCCGAAATCTTCGGTGTCCAAGACGTCAATCTCAAGCTAATCGAAAAAAAGTTTGAAGTCCGTATCACCACCCGGGAAAACCAGATCAAAATTAAAGGCAATCCCGAGAACATCAATACTGTAGATATCTTGTTGACTCAACTGGAAGAATTGTCGGTCGCTGGTTGTGCCCTCCAAAATGGAGATATTAAATTCGCCATCCGGTTGGTGGCCGAGAACCCAAGCATTGATCTGAAAGCTATTTTCACCGAGCGCATCGCCGTTGCACCAAAAAAAGGGTTCATCACTCCCAAGAGTCCGGCCCAGCGAGAATTTATCCAGTCGGTGAATCAAGCGGATATTGTAATGGCGGTCGGTCCGGCGGGAACGGGCAAGACCTACCTTGCAGTGGCTCTAGCGGTAGAAGGACTTTTGAAGCGGCGCTTTCAAAAGATTATCCTAGTACGCCCGGCAGTGGAAGCAGGAGAGAAGCTTGGTTTTCTTCCCGGCGATATCGCTGAAAAGATTAATCCTTATTTTATGCCGCTTTATGACGCCCTAGACGATATGATGGAAGTAGGACGGGTGCGGGAACTCATGCGCGAAGGGTTCATTGAAATTGCGCCTTTGGCTTATATGCGCGGACGCACCCTCAACGATTCGTTTGTTATTCTTGACGAAGCACAGAACTCCACCCGGGAACAGATGAAAATGTTCCTGACCCGGCTCGGGTTCCGCTCAAAAATGATCATCACCGGAGACGTAACACAGATCGACCTTGCCAATTGTGAAGACTCGGGCTTGGTCCAAGTCCAGACTCTTTTCAAAGAAGTTAACGGCATTCACTTCATTAACTTCAGCGAAAAGGACGTAGTCCGACACGACCTGGTCAAACAAATTATCCAGGCCTATAACGAGAATGGGTCTGGGCGCTGATTAAGAACAAAGACAACACCTCATGGAAGTCCTTCTAAGCAACGAACAAACGGAATGTCAAATCGACTCCAGCAAACTCGAAAGTTATATCGAAAACATTCTACAGACACTAAGGTGCAGTGATAAGGAGGTCAGCATCCTCCTAGTTGATGATAAGAAAATGCGTGAACTCAATAAACAATACCGCGGGCAAGACCGGGCCACCGATGTTCTTTCCTTCCCCCAGTACGAAGAGGAGCCAGATCCGCTGAACCCACATCTCCTCGGTGATGTAGTGGTCTCGACGACCACGGCCAATAAACAGTCAGCAGAACACCAGTTAACCTTGGAAGAAGAGCTGGTTCTTCTGCTCATTCATGGCATCCTTCATCTTTTAGGATATGATCACGAACGTTCCGATGAAGAAGCGCAAAGAATGAAAGGGAAAACCCACGAGTTGTTCCATCTGATTTTCCCCAAAAAAAAACCTGCCGAGTCCTGCGAGTTTTGACCAAACTATCCACTTGGAGCGTAATCCTATGAAACGGATTTGGGCGCCCTGGCGCATGGAATA
>CAZVZT010000007.1:15600-23402 GCA_964631515.1 uncultured Nitrospinaceae bacterium | reverse complement strand
ATCCGGTTCTGCTGCAAGCGAGGAATCTCAAAAAATACTTTTCCGCCGAAAGTTCTAACTACAGCCGCTCATCACAAACTGTGCGCGCCTTGGATGGCGTTTCCTTCACCCTTCGCGAAGGAGAGACCTTGGGACTTGTTGGGGAATCTGGGTGCGGTAAGTCCACCGCCGCACGAACCGTTCTGCGACTCACCGAGCCCACTGCCGGAGAAGTTTATTTTCGTGGACAAAATCTATTCGAATTATCACACAACGATCTGCGATCCCTACGCAAGGAAATGCAGATCATTTTTCAAGATCCCTACGCTTCCCTCAACCCAAGAAAGCGAGTAAGAGACATTCTTGAAGAACCGTTCGATATTCACAGGTTTGTCGACGGGAAGGAACGAAATGAACGTGTTGCATGGTTGATGGAGCGCGTGGGATTGTCAGCAGATCAAGGTGAAAAATATCCGCACGAGTTCAGCGGCGGGCAACTGCAACGAGTCGGAATCGCGCGGGCTATTGCATTGCATCCACGTCTCGTGGTCGCCGATGAACCCGTCTCCGCTCTCGATGTTTCCATTCGCGCTCAGGTGATCAACCTTCTTCTCGATCTGAAGGAGTCAATGGCCATCTCCTATCTTTTTATTTCACACGACATGGCTGTGGTCAGACACTTCTGCGACCGTATCGCCGTAATGTACCTAGGGAAAATCGTCGAACTTGCCAACAGCACGCAGTTGTACAGCACACCACAACATCCCTACACGGAGGCATTACTTCAGGCAATTCCCAGAATGGATCCAGGATCAAAAAAACAACGTTTAAAAGTGAGAGGTGACCTACCTAGCGCAATCGATCCACCTAAAGGATGCGCGTTTCAAACCCGGTGCCCCATCAGCGAAAAGCGGTGCGAGGAATCTATCCCGCCATTGAAGGAAATAGGGTCCGGGCACCATGCTGCCTGCTTCTTGCGCAACTAAAGGAAAAAATGAAGGGTCAACTGAATATAGGAGTCATATCAGACACGCACGGACAGGTACGATCCGAGGTATATAATGCTTTCGAGGGAGTCGACTTTATCTTACATGCAGGAGATATCGGGAGTCGGGATGTGGTAACCGAACTCGAGGTCATCGCCCCCGTCAAAGCTGTCGTCGGAAACATCGACGTGGACCTGACGCACCACTTTCCCCAACAGCAAACGTTCGATCTCGGCAAGCGGACCTTTGTGCTCCAGCACATTTTTCATGACATTCCTAGCGCAGCTAGCCTGTCGCGCCAATCCGTTAGAAAAATTGTTATCTTCGGTCACAGCCATCAACCCATGAGCGAGCATATCGGTGACACCCTGTACTTCAACCCGGGAAGCGCCGGACCCCGCCGACTTCAACTACCCATTTGCGTCGGAAGGTTGAAACTGGAAGAGGAGCGAGTGTCAGGAGAGATTATTCATCTGGGGCAATGATTGTTCGCTCTCACCAACATTTTACCGCTTGTCTGCTTTAAGCCTTATCGCTCATGATTTTCGCAGCAAATATTCCACCGCCTCAAACGTTTCCCGTGACTCCCAGTTTTTAGCACCATCCACCTGCGCCACCACCCGCCCGTCGCGGTCAATAACATAAGTGAACGGGATCGACATTGCGGGGTAGAGCCGTTCCGCTTCGCCTTCAGCGTCCAGTAAGATGGGGAAAGAGAGGTCATACTTATCGACAAACTTTTTAATTTGGGTGTCCGCATTTTTATCGATACTCACGGCGAGGACAGCCACCCCTTCAGAGCGGAAGCGGCGATAGAGCTTTTCGAATGATGGCATCTCCATGCGACAGGGGGCACACCAAGTGGCCCAGAAGTTGAGAATAACCACACGCCCCCGGTAATTTTCCAAGCTCTCGCGGTTGCCCTGCAGATTTCTTAAAGTAAAACGAGGAGCAAAGTACCCAACGGCAGCTTTTTCTTGATCAAAATTTTTCCCAACCTGCACATCGGTAAGGGAGATGGGTGCTTCGTTGAAATGCTCGAAGAAAAATAGGAGAGCCCCAATAAAAAGAACAGCGAAAAGCGCGACGTACTTTTTAATGGGAATGTGAGTGGTCTTGTTTGAGCCGTTCGACTTCATCTTTCATCTTTTCGACCTGGATCCGCTGCCCCATCAAAACACAATAAAGCAGAGTGAATGCCGCGAGGGATATCATAAGCGCAATGAGCATGGAAGGATCCATCCCTTTTCCAAACCCTTCCGGCGTGATCAACTTGGGTGGTGGGTGAAAAGTACGCCACCAGAGAACAGAAAAATGAATGAGCGGGATATCAAGAAACCCAACAATTCCCAGAACCGCTGCAAACCGGGCGCGCATGGACCCAGCACCGGTCTGGTGACGAAGCATGAGGTAAGCCACGTAGATAAGCCACAGGATGAGAGTGGACGTGAGGCGAGCATCCCACACCCACCACGCGCCCCAAATGGGCCTCGCCCAGATCGGTCCGGTGATCAGAACCAGCGAACAGAAAACCACCCCAATCTCAGCGGAAGCCAGGGCGTAGATATCCCATTCCCTCTCTTTCTTCCACAAAAAAAGAATACTACTGACAAAAACAATAAAAAAAGCAAAGAACGCCAGCCAGGCCGCTGGAATATGGAAATACATGATGCGCTGCACCACGCCTTCCTCCTGCTCCGTCGGCACAAAAATGAAAATCGCCACCATGGCTACCAGAAAAGCCGTAGCGGCGAGCCAGGTCAGAACCGAGCTTCTCTGCTTGGTCTCGTCACTCACTTTTTGTTTTCTTGTTAGCAGCCTCTTTCAGCAATTCCAAATCGTTCTGCAATAATTGCTGGTGTTTTTTAATGCGGAACAGGTAAAGGAAAATTCCACCCCACACAAACACGTTGGCCGCAAACAAATATCCTAGGTTATCCATATTAATTTATTCTTCCAAAACATAATCGATAGTCATGATGGACACGGCAATATATATGACATCGAAGCATAGGGTCAACCCCACCCAATTCATCATCTCCGTTAGCGGCTCTCCTGCCAGGATCTGTCCGGTCATGCGCACCGACCCAATGACAATGGGAACTATCAACGGATACAGCAGGATAGGCAGCATGACGTCACGCGTCTTGAGATTCACTGATAGAGAAGACAGGAGCGTCCCGATCGCGCAAAATCCTAGCGTCCCCACAAAAATCACATAGAGCAATGGCAAAAGATGTGGCAACAGATCAACATTAAAGAAAATCATGAATAGAGGCAAAGTAAACGTCTCCATGATCAGCAGAAACACGAAATTGCTAATCAGCTTTCCAAAATAGAGCACCGTGCGGTCCACGGGAGCGAGCAACAACCCTTGAAGGCAGCCGTTTTCCTTTTCCAGCATGAACGACCGGTTGAGCCCAAGCGTTCCAGCAAACAGAAATGCGACCCACAGAATACCGGGGCCAACCTCACTCGCCTTGACAATACTGAGGTTAATTGAAAAAACAAAAATGATGATCACCAACAACGCGAAGATGAACATGGAACTGAACAGTTCGCGTGTTTTCAGCTCGGTAACAAAGTCCTTCCATACAATTGCCGCAACCCTACTGAAATATTCATTCATACCAGAAACAAAGCCTCTGACTTGCTCATCATCGTCCCAGCATCTCGGTATATAGAGTTTCGAACCGGTCTCGGTCGATACGGTCAACCGGTTCTACCGAGACCCATCGTCCCCTGTTCTGTATCGCAACCCGGTCGCACATTTCCAATCCGCACGCAATATCGTGTGTGGTCATGATGATAGTGCGCCGTTCGGTATGCAACTCGCGTAGGTGGCTTTTGAGCACGTTTGTGGCCTGGAGGTCCAATCCGGTAAACGGTTCGTCGAGTAACAGCACCGAGGGGTCGTGTAGAGTGGCCCGGGCGATAGTTAATCTCTGTTGCATCCCTCGCGAAAATGTGCGCACCCGGTCGTACCTGCGCGGTGCGAGTCCCACCTCGTCAATTGCACGGGACGCGCGGCCTTCAGGATCGTCCAGACCGTACATTTTTGCATAGAATAAAAGATTCTCGAGTGCGGAAAGGTCTGGGTACAAACAGGTCGCGTGTGAAATAACGCCAATCTCCCGCCTTAGCCGTGTGTCTCCGCTCAACACGTCAAAACCCGCTACCATTGCTGAACCGGAAGAAGGTCGGGTAAGTCCAGACAGAATCCTGATCAACGTGGTCTTGCCCGCCCCGTTCGGGCCAAAGATGGAGAGAAACTCGCCTTCGTGCAAGTCAAAACTGATCCCGTCGACGGCCTGCAGATATCCGAAGCTTTTGCAGAGATTTCGAACCTGAACCACCGGATCGGACGAAACAGGGTGGGTTTGCTCGATCATTCGGAGTCCTTACGCGAGGGTGAAATTTTTCGTGGTCGACTTCCTGCCCTTCTTGCTTTCTTTCTCCAACTGCTCAATCCGCTCAAGGGTCTCCATTGCCTCACCTTCCATCTTTTTTCGAAGATTTTCGTAATCCTCATCGGAAATTTTATCGGTTTTAAAATCGATTTCCAATTCCCTGATCGACAACAACACCTCCTCTTTGCGTACCAGGAGATGATTGTACTCCTCCTTGGTCGGGTTGATAGTGGCAAAAGGGCGGGTCTTGGGTAATTTAGCGAATAACGGAATGCCGATAGCGATTAAAACCCCGGCGATCAATAGCAGTTCGATGAAGTGGACAAAACGCATCCTTATAGTTCCAATCGATCCAGTTCATCCTGTAACTGGCGGGAGTATTTGTTGGGGGTAGTACTAGATATTTTTTCACCCTCCCCTTCCGGAGCTTTCTTGCCGGAATTATTTTTCCCGGTCCAAGTTTTGATTAGCCTGCGCAGTCCAAGTCCACCGACCAGCAACGCACCAAATGGTATTACCCATGCTGTGAGGTTAAATCCTTTTTTTGTGGGAGCCGAAAGAATGGTTTCTCCATGTTTCTCGACCTGTTGCTGGATAATTTGTTCAACGGTTAAACCCGAGTCCAGTAGTTTTGTAAACTTTTTTCGGGTCTCGTCGGAGGTTGAACAGGTGCAATTGATTAACACTTTGCCGCATTTATCGTCGCACTTGCACATGAGAGCGTTTTCCAGGTCGGCCAGCATCGCTCCCGCGTAAGCGGACTCCACAGCTGCGATACCCGCAAGAAAAACCATTGCCAATATCAGTACGGATTTTTGAATACGGATCATAATCAGTTACTCCTGCGCCGGGGCAAACACGGCCTGTTGTCGTTTCAACCGCTCCAACCGGCGGCGCTGTTCGAGCCTGTCGGGCCACGCACACACCACCGTTCCAAGCGCGATAACCCATCCTCCCATCCACAACCAGCTTACCATCGGGTTGAGGTACACCTTCAGGGTGGCCGATTCATCTTCGCGGAAGTCGGCAAGAATTACATACAAATCGCTAACCAGCGTGGACCTCACATCCACTTCCGATACCGGCTGGTTTTGCCCCTTGTAAAATTCCTTTTCTGGACGAGCGGTCCAGATTCGTCTACCGTTTCTCTCAACTGCAAGTTGTGCGACGACGCGCGTTTTTACCGAAGTCGCCTGTATGGGAACAAGTTTCTCATAGCGTAACATATAGTCGCCAATCTCAATGGTCTCCCCAATTTTCACGTGCTTTTCGACATGAGTCCCGTAAGACTGCGATGCGGCAATGCCCGCAAAAATCATCACTATCCCGACATGAACGATGTATCCACCATAACGCCGCTTGTTGCGCCAGATAAGCGTGCCCAAGGCGCTGACCGCAGTTTCCTGATGTAGCTCGCGCCGCGCCAGCGTACCCTTGAAAAACTCCATGATGATCGTAGACATCACGAAGATACAGAGAACGAACGCGATGTAAGTATAAATTTCTGACCGGTTCGATAACGGAACAATGGGGAACAGGGCCGCGGCTCCAACTGAGGTGGCGATCACCGGTTTCATAAAATTCTTTTTCAGGTTGGACCAGGTCGCCCGACGCCAAGCAATAACAGGACCGATCCCAATCAGCGCCAACAAGATCAATCCTATCGGTACGTTGACTTGATTGTAAAAAGGCGGACCCACGGTAATCTTAACACCGCGTACCGCTTCGGAAATGATTGGGAAAATCGTTCCCCAGAACGTGGCGAATCCGATTCCCAGGAGCACCAAATTATTGAGTAGAAAACTCGCCTCGCGCGAAAGAAACGAATCAAGTTCGTTCTTGCTCTTAAGCAAAGGAAGTCGTTTGATGATCAACACCACGCAGAGGACGATAATAAACAAAAGAAAAGCCAGGAAGTAATATCCCAGCGTCGCCTCGTCGAAAGTATGCACCGACTGGATCAGCCCACTTCGGGTGATGAACGTTCCAAAAATGGTCATTGCAAAAGTGAGGAGAATGAGCGACATGTTCCACACCTTCATCATGTCCTTCTTCTCTTGGATCATGACCGAGTGCAGGTATGCCGTCGCCACGATGAGCGGCATGAACGATGCGTTCTCAACCGGGTCCCATGCCCAGTATCCACCCCAGCCCAACTCAACATAAGCCCAACTTGCCCCGAATAAATTACCCATACATAGGAAAAACCATGCAATCAGAGTCCACTTGCGAGTCAGGCGAATCCAAGCGTCGTCGAGATTTTTCGTGATGAGCGCCGCCATCGCAAAAGCAAATGGAACGGTAAATCCAACATACCCCAAGTACAGCGTGGGCGGATGAATGACCATCCAGTAATTCTGGAGCATCGGGTTCAACCCGCGCCCATCTAACGGTGGAAGGGGAATGCGCTCGAACGGATTGGTGGAAAAGTTGAGCAGAAAAAGAAAAAACGTGGTGATCGCCAACATCACAGCCATCGCATAGGAAGCCAAGAGCAGGTTCTTCGGACGGGCTTGAAAATACACCGCTGTCATGTAAGAGGTGAGGATAAGAACCCAAAACAGGAGTGACCCCTTTTGCCCACCCCAGAACGAACTGAATTTGTAAAAATAATCCAGCTCAATGTTGGAATAGGCCCATACGTATTGCAGACTGAAGTCGTTAGTGAAGAGTGCGTTCCATAACGCGATGGAGGACACCATTACGCAAGCCCAGGTGATCACCGGAACCTTACCTGCACTCCGGTATAGGTCCATACGGTTGCCCCGGGCCGCCATAACATAGGCCACAGTCCCGTAGATCGAGGTAGCGAGCGCCACCATCAGTGTGAATTCACCAATATCGTTCATGGATTCTATCGCTTTGCCACGTCACTCACTAGGCAATGAACCCTGCTCCTAAACATTCTTGGAACAGCGCAGCATGCATGGATTGATTGACGAGGGGATTAAATCGCTGCCTTTGGCAAGGTTTCCGTCTGCTTGAAGTCCGGCGCCGGTTGTTTCTGGTAATCGGGAAGAGTTCCCGGATGCATCTTACCAGTTTCCTTTTCCGCCTCATATTTCGAGGGGCAACTGGTCAATAGCGTGTTCGCATGAAAGACACCGTGTTCGTCTAGGGTCCCTTCGACGACCACTTCTCCGCCATCCTTGAACATATCCGGCGTCACCCCTTGGTACCTGACATCCAAGTTGGAGTTGTTCTCCTCGATTGCGAACCGAACTTTCAGGTAATCGTCAGGGTCCCGCTGGATCGAACCCTGGACAACGTTCCCCTTGACCTTGAGACCGGTTCCCTTGAAAGAAACCTTCTGGGCCTTCAGTTCGCTGACGGTGAAGAAATACTTGGACGTGTTGCTAATTCCGGTGATGATGAGATAGCCGATGGCCGCGACAATCAACGCCGAGCCAACAGCGAATTTCACTTG
>CAZVZT010000007.1:0-15500 GCA_964631515.1 uncultured Nitrospinaceae bacterium | reverse complement strand
ATCCTTCAAATACGCGGAAAACCCTTTCCAAACAAAGGGCTACCGGCGCACCCACTGTCATAAATAATTGATTTTTCAGTATTTACCCAAAATCCGGGCTTTTTGGCTCCCAAAACGGCGCCTCAGGGGCATATTTCCACCCCTTTTTCTTGCCTACACCACCTCTTGGGGGGCAACTCGGGAGTCACATTCCAGGTTACGCCTCACCCCAGCCAAAGTCCCTTAACTGGTTATTTTTTGTGCTTTTTCCTGTTGACAGAGTGTTCCAATATGCTAGTCTTGTGTCTCAAAGTGTCATAAAGTGTACTTTAGTGTTGTAGTTGGTTCATGCTTGCGTAGGGAATTCGGATATGAACGGATTTTTAGGAACCTACAACGTCAGCCTCGACGACAAAGGACGCCTCAATGTGCCTGCCAAGTTCAAGGGCATGTTGGATCAGGAAGGCCCGCACCTGGTGATGTGCGTGATGGCCGGGTTCCTACTTGTGTGCCCGCAAAGTGAATGGCGTTCGAACGAAGAAAAACTAGGCCATCTCAACGCTTTCGATACAGAAGACAGGACCCGGTTGAGGCAGTTTTATGCCACGGCGACCGAGTGCGAAGTCAAATCGGGGAAGATCCTGATCCCCGCCGCCCAGCGCGAAGCCGCCGGGCTATCAAAAGAAACCATAATTGTAGGCATGTCCAAGACGTTTGAAATCTGGGCCCCGGACCGCTACACGGAAAACCCTTGGAAAAAAACGGACGAATGAACCAATGGCATACCAAGCTCACAGCACAGCTCCGCTGACAGTTTCGGTAAGCCCCTTACAAATATGTCGAGGTACCACGAGCCGGTATTAAAGGAGGAAGTCCTTCGGTACCTGAATCCTCCGGGACAAGGTTGGATCGTAGACGGCACTCTGGGAGACGGGGGCCACACGGAGCTGATTTTAAAAAACACCGGCCCCAGCCTGCATGTTCTGGGGATCGATCGGGATGCCCAGGCTATCGAGCGGGCCACCAAGCGGCTAGCTCCCTTCGGTAGCCGGGCCACCCTGGTTCACGGAAATTTTGGTGACATTAGAAACATCCTGAAAAAGGTTAACGTTATGAGCGTCGACGGAGTACTTCTGGATTTCGGTGTTTCCTCCCCACAACTGAACTCGCCTCAGCGGGGGTTCAGCTTCATGCACGACGGTCCTTTGGACATGCGGATGGACCAAACCCAGAAAACGACTGCCGCCGACCTTCTAAAAAGTCTCTCCGACAGCGAACTAGCCTCTGTGATCAAGGAATACGGAGAAGAACGGTTTTCCAAACGGATCGTACGGGCGATCCGCAAAGCGCAGGTGCAAGCTTCCATCACCACAACTCTTCAGCTATCAGACATCCTCGCCAGCGTGGCGCGCACGTCACGTCCTACAAAGATTCACCCTGCTACCCGTACCTTCCAAGCCCTGCGCATTGCTGTCAACAACGAGCTGGAGCATATCAAGATCGCGTTGAGCAACTCTCTGGAAATCCTAAACGCGACAGCTCGATTCATGGCGATCTCCTTCCATTCACTGGAAGACCGGATCGTCAAAAATTTTTTCCGGGATGAAGAAAAAGGATGCATCTGTCCGCCCCGGATACCGGTTTGTGCGTGCGGTCATAAGCAACGCTTGAAAGTGCTCACGCGCAGACCCCTCGTTCCAATGAAGGAAGAGGTGCAACGCAATCCCCGCGCCTCAAGCGCAAAGTTGAGAGTGGCGGAAAGGATCTATGTTTGAGTGGCTACGTCGTTTTATCAAAATGCAGTTTTACGTGGCACAACGCGAGTTTCGTGTGGTTCTCGTGACCCTGGTAGGGCTCATGGTCGGTGCCATGATTTTTGTGTGGAACAACGTACGCCTTATCAAGCTCGCCTACGAAAGTCAGCCCCTCAAACAGGAACGTCGCGAGTTACTCCGCGAAAAGCACCTGCTCGAGGTGGAGCGGGAAAGTTTACGTTCACTGGACCGAATTCAATGGCTGGCAAAGAAAAAGATCGGGCTCAAAGAACCCGAAGGTGATCAGATCGTAACTATTTTTTTAAAAAAATAACCCATGAACCAAGTCAAAGGAAGGCTCACCAGAAAAGAACATGGCTCCCTCAAGGTGAGGCTCATCCTGATATCAACCCTTTTTGCTCTATTCGCGGTGGGACTCGCCGGGAGATTATTTTACCTTCAGGTTGCCATGAACGAGGAATTGGTTCTACGGTCCGAAAAACAATACCAACGAACCGTCAATATTCCGGTCGGGCGAGGTTCCATTTTTGACCGCAATATGAACGAACTCGCCACCAACGTCGACGTCGAATCGGTCTACGCAAGACCGCATGAAGTACTGGGCAAGAAACAGGCTGCCCGCACCATCGCTTCGGCTTTAAACCTGAACCAGAAATCAGTTTACGAAAAACTGCGCTTGGACCGGCATTTCGTATGGCTCAAGCGCAAAGCCGCTCCCACGGAAGTCGCCCGATTGCGCAACAGCTCCCTTTCCGGGGTTAATTTCACTTCCGAGGACAAACGATTTTATCCCAAGCGCGAGTTGGCTTCAGGGGCAATCGGGTTCGTCGGCATTGATAACCAGGGACTGGCGGGCATCGAACATCAATTCCAATCAACGCTAAAAGGAAATACCATCCGCACAGTCATGGAAAAAGACGCGCGGGGCAGGCCAATCCGGTTCAGCGAGGGAGTCGGCAACCAAGTTTGGGGAAACCGAGGCGTGGTGCTCACCCTGGACGAGGTCATCCAGTTCTTCGCGGAGCACCACCTGAAAAATCAAGTGGAGAAATACCAGGCCAAGTCCGGCATCGCGGTCGTGATGAATCCGAACACGGGAGAGATTTATGCTCTCGCAAATATTCCCCAATACAACCCAAACAGCTATTCAATTTACCAGCCTCAAAGATGGCGCAATTATGCGATATCAAACGCCTACGAACCAGGATCCATCTTCAAGCCTATCGTCGCCGCCGCAGTGATTGATTCGGGGGCCGCGCTGCCCGATGACATGTTTTTCTGCGAAAACGGAAAGTTCGGTATTAAAACGCGCAATGGTGAGGCCACGTTCGGCGAGGCCGACAACCATAAATTTGGCTGGCTGACACTGAAAAACATCATCGTCCAGTCGAGCAACATCGGGTCGATAAAAATTGCTCAGCAACTTGGCCAACGCTCTTTCTATGATTACATCCGCAAATTTGGTTTCGGCCAGAAATCGGGAGTCGAGCTTCCGGGTGAGACCCCGGGAAAGCTTCGGGAATTATCAAGCTGGGGTCTGAGGTCTCTAGCTTCAATTTCGTTTGGACAAGAGATCAGCGTTACACCGCTACAAATAACCGCCGCCATGGGTGCCATTGCTAATGGTGGGGTGCTTATGGCTCCGCGTATCGCCCACGCGGTCATAAACAATGGACAGGTTGGGGATAAATTCGAACCCAAAACAGTCCGGCGGGTGATCTCCGCTCAAACCAGCCGCCAGATGGTTGACATCCTGAAAAGTGTGGTTAAAGACGGGACCGGGAAGAAAGCCGCGGTCCAAGGGTATGAAATAGCCGGAAAAACCGGAACGGCCCAGAAATACGATCCAAAAACGGGAGGCTATTCGAAAACAGCGTTCGTTTCTTCTTTTGTCGGATTCGCCCCGGCCGATGCAGCGAAGGTAGCGATTCTGGTCATGATCGACGAGCCCAAGGGAACCCACTGGGGTGGTTCGGTCGCAGCACCGGTGTTCAGCAGCATTGCCCGCGAAACATTACGATACCTCAACGTACCGCCGAGCGATCAACCCGTTGATACCCTGGAACGTACGTAATGGAATATTTGAGTGAAACTCAAACACAAACCTTTCTCCTAGAGGATGTCTGGGACGTGAATGAAAAACCGAAGCAAAATTTATCCGACCTCCTCCTCGGACTTCCGACTCTCGACGTGCTCGGAACGTTGAACCGGGAGATTTCTTCGGTCGTTTTCGACTCCCGAAAGACAATGAATGGGAGCCTTTTCGTCGCCGTTCATGGGCTCAAGCGGGATGGATTCCAGTTCGTCCGTGATGCTATCGCCCGCGGCGCTTCCGCTTTTGTCACCGAAGCGACCAGAGAACAGTTGGTTGAATTGGACCTCGACACAAGAAACGTCACTGCTGTCTCCGTCGCTGACTGTCGAGGTGCCCTGTCATGGATCGGATCACAATACTACCGCCGGCCCTGCGACCGGCTGAACCTCTTCGGCATAACGGGCACAAACGGAAAAACCACGCTCACATACATCCTAGAATCCATTTACCAAGCAAAGGGAGAGGATTCGGGAATCATCGGCACCATCCATTACCATTATGGCGACACCAATCTGGCCGCGCCAATCACCACACCCGAATCACTCGATATCAACCACATGCTCGACGAGATGACGGGCCGAAAAATTAGCCACTGTTTTCTGGAAGTCTCATCCCACTCTCTGGCCCTGAAGCGCGTACATGGAATGCATTTCGTTGTGGGCATCTTCACGAACCTGACCCGCGACCACTTGGACTTCCATGGCACGATGGAAGAATACAAAGAAGCGAAGAAAGGTTTGTTTCGCGACAACGCTGTAGACAAGGCCGTGAGTAATACTGATGATCCGGTCGGACGCGAAATCCTGGAGGAGTTCACCGGGGAGGCGCTCTCTACAGGCATCGATCATGTTGCTGACGTTATGGCCGAAAACTGTACGTTGTCTGAAACCGGCAGTCGATTCACCCTAAAAACTCCTGCCGGGTCCCGTGAAATACAAACTCATCTTTTGGGTCGGCACAATATCTACAATCTGATCTCCGCCGCGGCGGCGGCACTTCTTCAGGGAATCTCGCTGGATGATATCGACCAGGGACTGCGCTCCATAGACCGCATACCTGGTCGGTTTGAAAAAGTTTCCTGCGGACAAAAGTTTCCAGTCGTAGTCGATTATGCCCACACAGACGACGCACTTCGCAACGTACTTCAGGCGGCACGAGCGATCACGTCAAAACGGATCATTACCGTAGTCGGTTGCGGCGGAGACCGGGACCGGGGCAAGCGCAAGGAAATGGGCCGCACCGCGATGGAAGCGAGCGATTTCACCATCGTCACATCGGACAACCCTCGAACGGAAAATCCCGAACGCATCGTGGAGGACATCCTTGAAGGTGTGCCTTCCTCTGCCGTTCGCGGCAAGGACTACACCGTCTCCATCGACCGCGAAGAGGCGATCGGCTTCGCCATTCGTATAGCCCAACCCGGCGACTTCGTGATGATCGCCGGGAAGGGGCATGAGGACTACCAGATTTTAGGAACCCAAAAGATTCATTTCGACGACCGGGAAATCGCGGCCAAGGCGTTGAGGAGGAAGTTGAAGGGTGATTGAAATGAAAATCCATGACTGCTTGAAAGCCATTGATGGGGAGCTTCTTTCTGGAGCCGAAGATCGAACCTTCCGCGGAGTATCTATCGATTCGCGGACCCTTAATGCGGGCGAACTGTTTTTCTGCATCCGCGGGGACCGGTTTGACGGGCACAACTTTCTCCAGAATGCAGTGAAAAAAAAAGCAGCAGGCGTCGTGGTTTCCGATCGCACCAAGGCACCCTCGGAGCAAAACAAGCAAGCGCCTCCGGTCATTTGTGCCAACGATACGTTGACCGCGCTCCAGGAACTGGCCCGCTTCCACCGGGAACAAACTCCCGTACGCGTGGTCGGTGTTACGGGTACCAATGGAAAATCAACCACCAAGGAAATGATTGCCTCAATCGTAAAAATGAAATTTAAGACCCTCAAAACACGGGGGAACTTGAACAATCACATCGGGCTCCCGCTCAACCTGTTTCGCCTTTCAAAAAATGACCGGGTAGCCGTTCTGGAAATGGGCATGAGCGCAACTGGGGAAATAAAGCGCCTGACCGAAATCGCGCAACCGGAAATCGGCGTCCTCACTAACATATCCGAAGGTCACCTTGAACAACTGAAAACGCTGAAAAACATTCAGACCGCCAAAGGAGAGCTCTACGACTCTTTGAGTGAGCAGGGGACCGCTGTCGTCAACGCAGATGATCCGCTAGTCCTCGAACTCGCAAAATCCGTGCGGGCAAAGGTAATCACCTATGGCATCCATAAAGACGCCGACGTGCGCGCTGAAGACATTCGCCCGCGAGACAAAGAGGGGTTTGATTTTACGGTCCGCCTTTTCGACCAAACCATTTCCACGCACCTGCCCTTCATCGGCTCCTGCAACATTTACAACGCGCTCGCCGCGATGGCCACAGGCTATTCCCTAGGACTGGGGCCGGAAGACATGAGGGCTGGGCTCAATAGTTGCACTCTATTGTCCCAACGCCATGAGATCACCAAACTCAAAGGCATAACGGTCATCAATGACACCTACAACGCCAACCCACGCTCGATGCTCGAAGCCATGAAGACACTGGCTCAATACCCTTGCGAAGGGCGCCGTTTCCTGGTTATCGGTGACATGCTGGAATTGGGGAAGCTTGCCGAACCGGCCCACAGGCAATTGGGAACTCAAGTCGGCGCTCTCTCGATTGATTACCTGGTAACCGTCGGCGAATTCTCAGCTCTTGCCGCCCAGGGAGCCGCCGATGCGGGGATGAACCGCAAACGAATTGCGTCCGCTACTGAACGAAAGTGTGCGGTGGCTTTCTTAAAAAAACATGTCCGCCCAGGCGACTGCTTGCTAGTCAAAGGATCACGCGGATCGAAAATGGAAGAGGTTGTTAACAGCTTGGCTGAAGAGATCGTTTCCGGAGGGGGCAGCTGACGTTATGCTCTATGACATTTTTTATCCACTCAGCTCCGATTATTCATTCCTTAACGTGTTTCGGTACATCACGTTCCGGTCAGCCTATGCTGGACTCACAGCGCTTGGGCTCAGTGTGCTCATGGGTGGAATGATGATCCGCATGCTCAGAAAATTCCAAATCGGAGAAAAAATCCGAGAAGATGGGCCCAAAAGCCACGCTGCGAAATCCGGAACACCCACCATGGGTGGACTCCTCATTCTTTCAACGCTCGTCGCCTCCACCCTGCTCTGGGCGGACCTAAGCAAATCGTATATCTGGGTTGTGCTCCTGGCCGCTGTCGGATTCGGTCTAATCGGATTCTTCGACGACACAATGAAACTCAAGAAAAATGAGGGGATGTCAGCGCGCACCAAAATCGCTTTGCAGATTCTTCTGAGTGTCGCCATCGGAAGTTACCTGATCTACATAGACCCGGCGCGCAGCGATTATGTCACCAAACTCTATGTTCCTTTCTTTAAAGCTTTTCAGCCCGACCTCGGTAACTGGTACCTGCTGTTTATTGTCGTCACTATCGTGGGAACGTCCAACGCGGTGAATCTTACGGATGGATTGGATGGACTGGCAATCGGCCCCATCATTATTGCCACTATCACCTATACCGCGATCCTTTATCTGTGCGGACATTTGAAGTTTGCAGAGTATTTACGCATCCAGCACATCAAGGAAGCAGGCGAGGTAGCCGTGTTCAGTTCAGCGGTTGTGGGCGCAAGCCTTGGATTCCTCTGGTACAACACCTACCCAGCGCAAATCTTTATGGGTGATGTGGGTTCACTGTCCCTGGGCGGTATCCTTGGAACTCTAGCCGTAATTGCAAAGCATGAATTACTGCTTTTTCTGGTGGGCGGTATCTTCGTCATCGAAGCACTCTCCGTCATCATCCAAGTGGGTTACTTCAAATTCACAGGCGGCAAGCGATTTTTCAAAATGGCACCGCTGCACCACCATTTCGAACACTCAGGCTGGGCAGAGCCCAAGGTGATCGTCCGTTTCTGGATCATCGCCGTGGTACTCGCCATGATCAGCTTGAGCACTTTAAAGTTGAGATAGGCCATGCAACTGGGAATGGAAAAAACCACAGTGATCGGCATGGGGCGTACAGGAATCGCCGCGGCCAACTTTCTGGCAGCGCAAAAAATTCCTGTCACCTTGATTGACGCCAAGCCACGCACGGAACTTGAAGAGGCGATCCGAACTCTCGATCCAGCGGTTCACACATCGTTCGGCCATTCAGAGCCCCCAGCAGATGCCGAACGGATCATACTGAGTCCCGGCGTCGATATTCACGCTCCATTTCTACAGGAAGCCCTGAAGCGTGGCGTAGAAATTATCAGCGAGATCGAGCTGGCCTCCCGTTTTACAAAGACACCTGTCATCGCAGTAACCGGAACCAATGGGAAGTCCACGGTTACAACCCTCATCGGGGACATCCTGAAACGAGCTGGGAAGAAAATCGCTATCGGCGGCAACCTAGGCGCCCCCTTCATCAGACTGCTGCGCGAGGAACCGGTCGATTACTTCGTTTTAGAAATTTCAACCTTCCAACTGGAAGGCGTGAAAACGTTTCACCCCAGGCTCGCCATGATCCTAAATATCACGCCTGATCATTTGGACCGACACAAAACGTTTGAGGAATATGCTGCACTTAAAGGGGAAATCGCCGCCTGCCAGACAGAAGAGGACGCTCTAATTTTAAACAGCGATGACAAAAACACGGTGGACCAAGGGAAAAATAAATCATCGCGCAAATTTTATTTCAGCATGTCCCGTGAAGTCGAGGAGGGGGTGTTTCTGCGAAACAACATTATCGTCTCCCGTTTCAACGGAAAGGATAAAAACCTGATGCCGGTCCGCGAACTGAAACCGGCAATGCAGTGCCAAGTGGAAAACGTACTGGCCGCAGTCGCAGTAACCACTCTTCTGGGCACGCCCGCGGATGACATCACGGGCGCGATCCGAGAGTTTTCGGGACTCGAACACCGCATCGAATGGGTACGCACAGTCCGCGGTATTGATTTCGTAAACGACTCCAAGGGAACCAACGCAGGCTCAGTAAACAAGTCCCTGACGAGTTTTTCCCGGCCCGTCATTTTAATTGCGGGCGGCCAGGACAAGGGTGGAGACTTCCGGTCTCTGAAATCGATTTTTAAGAAAAAGGTTAAACACCTGGTCCTTATTGGAGAAACAAAAAACAAATTCCGGCAAATCCTCAATGGCTCGTTCAGTTATGAGGATGCCGAGAACATGGAAGATGCTGTCGCACGTGCCGTGAACAAGGCACAGCCTGGAGACGTCGTACTGCTCTCGCCGGGTTGTGCCAGTTTCGACATGTTTAAGGATTATGTCGAGCGCGGAGACCGATTCAAGGACATTGTAAACCGGCTTTAAGCGAAAACCAGAGAATGGTTTTTTGCTGCTTTTATAAAAATAGAGGGTGGTTGCCATCAAGTGGTTGATCTGGACCGGCCTTGACTGAACTCCGACAGGTTCGGAGCGGCACTTCGCACACTGTTTCGAGCCTGTCGACGGGGCTTCCTATGCGGTAACTTTTTGGAGCGTTGGGCCGTGCTTTTTGGAGAAAACATTGAGCAACACGAAACTCAAAATACTCCACTGCGATTCGATTCTTTGCTTCACCGTGATGATGCTGGTGCTGATCGGTCTTGTCATGGTGTTCAGTTCAAGCGGGGTATACGCAATGGAAAAATACAGCGATCCCTATTACTTTCTGAAGCGCCAAGCACTTTGGGTCGCACTGGGATCCGCAGCGATGTTCGCAGCGCACAAAATGGACTACCGCTTTCTGGAAAAGTATACCTACCATATCATGGTCGTCACGTTCCTGATGCTGGTCGCGGTCATGATGCCAGGACTGGGCAAGGAAGTCAGCGGGGCCCGAAGGTGGCTGACATTCGGAGGACTGACCTTTCAACCATCGGAGTTGGCCAAGTTCGCGCTGGTACTGTTCGTAGCCAAGTCACTGGTAAAACGAGCCGACCAGTTGAAAAACTTTACTTACGGATACCTGCCCAACCTGATCGTGCTCGGGTTTTTCTTTGTACCCATCTTGTTTCAACCCGACTTCGGAACGGCCATGATCATTTGCACTGTAACCTTCACAATGCTCATGATCGCGGGCCTGCGCACAAAGTTTCTGGTCTATTCGATTCTGGCCGTCATTCCCTTTATGATCTCGGCAGTCTGGGGCGCCGAGTACCGCACGCGGCGGATCATCTCTTTTCTCGATCCGTGGCAGGATCCATCGAACACCGGCTTTCAAGCAATTCAATCGTTTTATGCGTTCGGACGCGGAGGGATTTTCGGTTCAGGCCTAGGCGACAGCAACCAGAAGCTTTTCTATCTACCCGAAGCTCACACAGATTTTATTTTTTCTGTGATCGGCGAGGAACTCGGGCTTGTCGGAACACTGATCATCGTTCTTTTGTTTTCTATTTTGATCTGGAGAGGATTCGTCATCGCCTACCGCGCCAAGGACTTGTTCGGTGCTCACGTAGCGATTGGTATCACGCTTCTTTTGGGGGTACAGGCGTTCATCAACATGGGTGTGGCGGTGGGCCTGCTCCCCACAAAAGGGCTGACGCTTCCCTTCATCAGTATGGGCGGTTCGTCGCTTATGGTTCTGATGCTTTCGGCGGGAGTATTGCTGAGCATTTCGAAGCAACCCGTTCAACGTTGATGCATGGGCTATGAAAAAAAAAGTTGTTATAGCCGGCGGAGGGACTGGGGGTCACTTATATCCCGGTATCGCGCTGGCCAACGCACTAATGAGGAGTGATATGGATATTGAAGTCACTTTCGCAGGAACAAAACAGGGTATCGAATCGAGGGTCCTCCCTCGCGCAGGATTCAAATTAAAAACAATTCTCGCCTCCGGCTTGCTAGGCAAGAAAGGTCTCAGCCGCTGGATATCGTGGTGCAAGCTTCCGGTAGGAACGGCGCAGTCGATGTGTTTTTTGATCCGCAAGCGCCCTAACCTTGTGGTCGGCGTGGGGGGATATGCTTCGGCACCGATGGCATTTTCGGCGTGGCTCCTACGCATCCCGATCCTCATCCACGAGCAAAATGTATTTCCCGGGATGGCTAACAAGTGGCTGGGGAAAATCGCTGACCGGATTGCAGTGTCTTTCGAAGAGTCAAAACGTTTTTTTCCGAACCACAAAGTCGAGACAACAGGAAACATGATAAGCGAAGAACTCTGCCGCCCGCGTGAGGAGTTCCCGGCAGCCTCAAAAGACCCTTTCAACATCCTGATTATGGGAGGGAGTCAAGGGGCACACTCGATCAACACAGCAATGATCGAGGCGCTGGATCACCTCGACAATCGGAAAAATCGCATTTGCATCACGCACCAGACGGGGGAAGCAGACTACGAAGCAACCAGACTGGGTTATGAGGTGAAAGGTTTTAGCGCTGATGTCCGGCCGTTTATCGAAGATATGCCAAGACACTACCGCAAGGCATCGCTAGTCATTTGCCGCTCGGGAGCAACCACCCTCGCTGAGATTACAGCGAGCGGAAAGGTATCTATCCTCATCCCGTTTCCTTTCGCCACACACAACCATCAGGAACACAATGCGCGTGTCATTGAAGCCGCCAACGCAGGAGAATTGATCCTGGACAATGAGGTCTCCGGAAAACGGCTCGCCGAATCGATTGCACAGGCGATGGATGAACCTGAAGAGATGAAAGAAATGGAAGAAAACAGCTATCGAATTGGGAATCGTGATGCCACCGAAAAGGTACGTCAGATTTGCATTGAACTGATGGGAGACGCGCGCCGAGCTGCTGGAAACGAAAAAGAACCTAAAGGAAATTATGTGTTGTCATGTTTCTAGGAAAAACCAAACGGATCCATTTCATTGGGATTGGAGGCTCGGGCATGAGCGGAATCGCTGAAGTCCTTATCAACCAAGGCTACGAAGTGAGTGGGTCGGACAAAGTACGTACCTCCATCACCAACCACCTCGAACAACTCGGTGCAAGGATTCACTTTGAACATGCGCCGGAAAACATCGAGAACGCGCAGTTGGTTATAACCTCCAGCGCAATCAAACCGGACAATATGGAAGTGGTTGCGGCCCGGCAGCGTATGATTCCCGTCATTCCTCGAGCGGAAATGCTGGCAGAGTTGATGCGAATGAAATACGGCATCGCCATCGCCGGGACTCATGGCAAAACCACAACCACCTCCCTGGTAGCAACGGTTTTGGCTGGAGGAGAGTTGGACCCTACCGTAATCATCGGCGGACGGCTGAAAGACATCGGTGGCCACGCAAAGATGGGACAAAGTGAGTTCCTGGTAGCGGAGGCGGATGAAAGTGACGGCTCGTTTCTGCGTCTGTCGCCCACGATCACCGTCGTAACCACGCTTGATGAGGAACACATGGACTTTTATCACACGCTGGACAATATAAAAAAAACCTTCCTTGAGTTCATCAACAAGGTCCCTTTTTATGGTTCCGCAATCTTATGCCTCGACGATCCCAACATCCAGTCGCTGATCCCGAGCGTGAAAAAACGGCATATCACTTACGGACTGACTACCCAAGCGGACTACACGGCTCGAAACATCGTTATCGAAGGTTTGAATACTTATTTTACGGTGTATCACCACGGCAGGGAACTGGGCCGAATCCTTTCCGGCGCACTGGGACAACACAACGTGCTGAACACACTGGCAGCAGTTGCCGTAGGAATGGAACTGAACCTTGATTTCGACACGGTTGCGGCATCGCTCAAGGATTTCGGGGGCGTTCAGCGCCGGTTCGAAGTAGTGGAGAAATCCGACGAACTGATCTTAGTGGACGACTACGGACATCACCCCGCAGAAATCCGAGCCACTCTTAGAACGGCAAAAGAAGCCTGGCCCGACCGCCGGCTCATCGTGGTGTTTCAACCACACCGGTATTCA
Organism: uncultured Nitrospinaceae bacterium; assembly: GCA_964631515.1. Taxonomy (GTDB): domain Bacteria; phylum Nitrospinota; class Nitrospinia; order Nitrospinales; family VA-1; genus CAJWLY01. The sequence goes on along the minus strand of CAZVZT010000007.1, from coordinate 2,727 downwards.
AGAACGCAGTCGCTAATGAAAGAGTTCTGGTCCGCTTTCAACGATGCAGACCACTTACTCGTGACTGACATCTATTCCGCCGGAGAACTCCCTATTGAAGGCGTGGACGCATGCCAGATTGCCGAGGGAATCCGCGAGTTCGGACACAAAGAAGTCGAGCACATCGGAAACAACCAAGTGAGCGACCGTATATCCCACCTCGTTAAACCCGGTGATGTCGTGATGACGCTGGGAGCGGGCGATGTATGGAAACTGGGCAGGAACTTATTGGCTACCTTGACCCGGAATAAAAACGATCTTTAACCACAAGAGGAACCCAAGCCTATGCTGAGCGGACCCTGGAAACAACGACTGATACGTTACGCCAACACAGGAACGGATAACAGGCTTCTCATGGGGGACGGCCTGAAATCACCCACAGTTATTTTGGGACGAAAAATTCTACAGAATAAAACCATGAACCCAACCTTTTCTTTCCACAACAAAATCAAAGGCGAGGTGCGGTACGACGAAATCATGTCCGCCTACACCTCAATGCGAATCGGTGGGCCAGCCGACGCATTTGTTCTACCCGCAAATCTCAAGGATCTGCAACTGATTCTAAAACACCGCAATCATACCCCCGTTCACATCCTGGGCGAAGGCACCAACCTCCTTGTCCGTGACCGAGGAATCCGGGGTATTGTCATCTCGCTAAAGAACTGCTTCAAGTCAGTCAAGCGTCCCGTGTTCTACAAAACCCCTGACGGTAGGGAAAGGGCCGTTGTTCAGGTCGGTTCCGGGGTGAAATTGTCTTACCTCGCCAAGTACGCCGCCCGCTACGGGCTGACGGGCATCGAACGCTTAGTCGGTATTCCCGGTTCGGTCGGCGGTGCTGTTGTCATGAACGCCGGTGCTGAGGGTACAGAAATCGGACAGGTCCTCCGCAGTGTCACCCGCGTGACCCTAGATGGCAACGTGCAAACACTAAAAAGAGAAGAACTAACCTTCTCTTACCGCAAAACCTCTTTCCCTCCGGGAAATGGGGTCATTATCGAAGCGGAACTGGATCTGGAAAAAGGAGAAGTGGCGGAGGTTCATCGAACGATGGATGATCACCTTTCGCGCAGGAGCTCAACCCAGCCGCTGAATATGCCGAACTCCGGTTCGATCTTCAAGAATCCGTCCGACGACAAGGCGGGGCGCCTTATCGAGTCGGCGGGCCTCAAGGGATACAGCATCGGAGGAGCTAGCGTTTCGATCAAGCACGCAAATTTTATCGTAAACAAAGGCAATGCCTCGGCCAAAAACGTGGTTCAGTTGATCGAACATATCCAGAAGGTGGTCGAGGAAAAGACAGGAATAAAGCTGGAACAGGAAATAGTCATCATCGGGGAGTGATCTTTTAACGAACTGTGAGCTCCCCGCTTAACTAATGTGTAAGAGGTCCGCTGAGCACAAAGGTCACCCTCCTTCCTTTGTGATCGGACTCTCTGGCCAAGATCGAGCGCGGACCTCTTACACATGATTTTATCGACAATCGCCGGATGGAACTGAAAGATAAAACGATCGGAATCCTCATGGGCGGTTTGTCGCCAGAGCGTGAAGTCTCCCTCACCACGGGAAACGCGGTGCTGGAGGCAGTGCAAAGAAAAGGGTTGAAAGGAATAGGAATCGACGTGGGCCACAATGTTGCCGGAGTTCTTTCACAAAACAACATCGATCTAGCTTTCATTGCCTTGCACGGGGTTTATGGTGAGGACGGTGCGATCCAAGGGGTCTTGGAGTACGCACAGATTCCCTACACCGGATCGGGTGTTCTGGGAAGTGCTCTAGCCTATGACAAAGTGAAATCGAAAGAAATTTTCAAGCTGCACGGCATCCCAACCGCCGACTACCAGATATTTCATCGCAACCGGCATACGCACCTTCATCGCGTCCTCGACCTGCCGGTGGTGGTAAAACCGTCCAACCAGGGATCGAGTCTTGGAGTCAGCATCGTGCGAGAAGAAAAGGAATGGAAGAAAGCTATGGACCTGGCGTTTGGCTACTCGGAAGAGGTGGTGGTGGAACAGTTTATTGAAGGAAAACTGTTGGCGGTCGGAATGAACGGAGAACAACCGATGCCTGTGGTGCATATCCACCCTAAATCAGGGTTTTATGATTATGAGGCCAAGTACACGAGAGGAAAAACAGATTATATCTGCCCCGCGGACCTCAGCGCAGAAGAAACTCAACGTTGCTGTGACACAGCACTTGATGTTTTTCGGGCTTTACGCGGACGCGGGATGCCACGCGTCGATATGATCCTCGATGCAGAAGGAACCCCTCACGTACTTGAAATGAACACCGTTCCCGGGATGACTCCGACCAGCCTGCTGCCGATGGCCGCTGGGCAGTCGAAGATAGACTTTGACGATCTAGTGATCGAAATTTTAAAAACAGCTCGACTCGACTACGAAAAATAGAGGCGCATCATGGGTTTCATGGTTCTAGAACATAAAAATCCAGTCACAACCTGGAAGCAGGATCGATCACATCGGCGCAAGAACCGCAAAAAACGCAGACCACAGGGTGGCAAAACCATAAGAAAGAAAACCAATTTTGATTTTGCCGCCGCTTCTAAAACCTTCACCGAGGTGACGGCCAAAGTAATATTAATTGTCGCCTGCTTTTATGGGATTTTTGCAGGATACCGGCTCTACCTCCCATCGGTAAACCGCAATCAAGCTCTCCAAAACACTCCAG
>CAZVZT010000006.1:23076-25196 GCA_964631515.1 uncultured Nitrospinaceae bacterium | reverse complement strand
TCAATAGATAGACAACCTACAAATTCTTAATCAGTAGGTCAATGGTTCAATTCCGCCCGCTGGCCCGAGCAAATTACCACGAGGAGCTGCCAAGTCTTGGCGGCAGAAAACGGGAAACCCGTGGGGTGGGGACAAAATGTTTTGTGAGGATTGGTGGGTAGGGCTGGGTTATGGTAGTCTTGTGCCTTTTGATTTGTCTTTTGGGCGAGATACTCATTCTCGCCCTGGTATTTTTCGTTGATATTCGAGTTGGTTTGTTTATTATTGGCCTTTATTAAGTTTAACGATTAAACCGTAGGGAGCGAAAAACGATGAAGATTGGTGTTCCCAAAGAAATTTACGAAGGTGAAAAAAGGGTAGCCGCTACTCCTGAAGTTACTGGTCAACTCATCAAACTGGGCTTTGAAGTTGCGATTCAATCTGGTGCCGGCGATGCTGCTCATTTCTCCGATTCCGCCTACACCGAAGCGGGTGCGAATGTTGTGGGGAATGCCAAGGCGATCTGGGATGAGAGCGACATTGTTTTAAAGGTTCGCGCACCGGAATTTAATCCTGATTTAAATATCGATGAAGTGAGTTTGCTTCATGAAAAGCAGGTAATAATCACCTTTCTCTGGCCAGCACAGAATCCCGAGTTGCTCAAACGATTGGCCGAGAAAAAGGTCACTGCCATTGCCATGGACAGTGTTCCGCGTATCTCCCGTGCTCAAAAACTGGATGCGCTCAGTTCGATGGCTAATATTGCCGGTTATCGTGCGGTGGTCGAAGCCGCGCAGCACTTCGGTCGATTTTTTACCGGTCAGATTACGGCGGCGGGAAAAATACCACCGGCTAAAGTTATGGTTATTGGTGCTGGCGTAGCCGGCCTTGCTGCAATTGGTGCTGCGAAAAGTATGGGAGCTATTGTGCGGGCCTTTGACACCCGACCGGAAGTTAAAGAACAGGTTGAGAGCATGGATGCGGAGTTTTTAGAGCTCGATTTTGAAGAAGAGGGGTCGGGCACCGGCGGTTACGCAAAAGTTATGAGTGAGGCATTCATCAAGGCGGAAATGGAACTCTTCGCGGAACAGGCAAAGGAAGTGGACATTATTATCACCACAGCGCTGATTCCAGGAAAACCTGCTCCAGAATTGATAAAGGAAGAAATGGTTGTTTCCATGAAGGACGGTAGCGTGATCGTCGACCTCGCTGCAGAGCAAGGAGGTAATTGTAAGTTGACAGAGGCGGGTGTAGTAAAAAAGGTTCACGGCGTTTCAATTATTGGTTATACAGATTTACCCAGTCGCCTTGCTGCCCAGTCTAGTCAGTTGTATGGGACTAATTTACGCCATCTCTTAACCGACATGTGCAAGGAGAAGGATGGCAATATTACAGTCGATATGGAAGACGAGGTAGTCCGAGGAGCGACGGTCGTAAAAGATGGGGAAATCACTTGGCCACCACCTGCTCCCAAGTTGTCTGCTGCACCTCCTCCTCCCAAGCCAGCGGAAGAGCCAAAAGATATTAAATCAGATGAAAAGACTGAAGAAAAACCTTCTTGGTTAGGGCCCTTGGTTACATTCGTGGTTGGGGGGCTTGTTTTGTTAGGGTTGGGTTCCGTGGCTCCAGCATCTTTTATGGCGCACTTCACGGTATTTGTATTGGCCTGTTTTGTCGGTTACATGGTGATATGGAATGTGACAGCAGCTCTGCATACTCCGTTGATGAGTGTGACCAATGCCATTAGCAGCATCATCATCATTGGTGCAATTCTACAAATAGGTTCCGGAGAACGTATGATCGTTTGGATATCAGGTTTTGCAGTGATGATTACAGCAGTCAATATAGTGGGCGGATTCGCGGTAACGCGCCGGATGCTCGAAATGTTTCGTAAATAGGAGGCGAGAAAATGACAGCAGGTATTGTGACCGCTTCTTATGTGGGAGCCACCATTTTATTTATTTTGGCTTTAGGTGGTTTGAGCAATCAGGAGACATCCCGTCGAGGCAATCTGTTTGGCATTATAGGTATGGCAGTCGCTCTTCTAGTAACGATTGCTGGTGTTACTGCCAATATCGGAATTCTTATCGGTGGTTTGCTAATTGGTGGTTCTATTGGCTTGATTCTGGCGAAACGAGTGC
>CAZVZT010000006.1:0-22976 GCA_964631515.1 uncultured Nitrospinaceae bacterium | reverse complement strand
ATCGGTGGTTTGCTAATTGGTGGTTCTATTGGCTTGATTCTGGCGAAACGAGTGCAAATGACAGAGATGCCGGAGTTAGTGGCGATTCTGCATAGTCTCGTTGGCTTAGCCGCTGTTTTGGTTGGATTTGCCAATTTTATGGATTCTGCACGGCTTGAGCACTATGTAGGCGTTGAGCTGACTATCCATGATGTTGAAACTTATTTAGGGATTTTGATTGGAGCTATTACGTTTTCAGGGTCTATCATCGCATTTGGAAAACTCAGTGGAAAGATAAGTGGGAATCCTTTGCTATTGCCGGCGCGTCACTGGCTCAATCTCGGTTTACTGATTGCGTCAATTTGGCTCTGTGTCGCGTTTGTTGATCAATCGGCAGCAGGCGGAGGACTGAATCCACTATTGTTCATGACTGGGATTGCATTGCTATTTGGCATTCACATGGTTATGGCAATCGGGGGAGCCGATATGCCAGTAGTGGTTTCCATGCTCAATAGTTATTCAGGCTGGGCGGCTTCCGCGACAGGGTTCATGCTTAATAACGACCTTCTGATTGTTACGGGCGCTTTGGTGGGTAGTAGTGGTGCCATCCTGAGTTACATCATGTGTCGAGCTATGAATAGAAAGTTTCTGGCAGTAATTGCCGGTGGATTTGGCACGACCACAGGTGGATCCTCTGCTGGTTCCGATGTTGATCAGGGGGAAGTAATAGCTTTGGAAGCACCGGAGGTCGCAAGTCTGTTGACCGAGGCCAAGGAAGTAATGGTTATTCCTGGTTATGGCATGGCAGTTGCTCAAGCCCAGCATATCGTTTGCGAGATTACAAAAGCGCTTAAAAGTAAAAAAGTGAATGTGCGGTTCGGCATTCATCCCGTTGCTGGCCGCATGCCAGGACACATGAATGTTTTATTGGCAGAGGCAAAGGTTCCTTACGATATTGTTTATGAAATGGATGAGATCAATGATGATTTTCCGAACATTGATGTTTCGATAGTTATTGGAGCAAACGATATCGTGAACCCATCTGCGCTCACAGATCCAGACAGCCCCATCGCAGGAATGCCGGTCCTTGAATGTTGGAAGGGCAAAACTACCGTTGTCTTGAAGCGGAGTATGGCAACAGGATACGCAGGCGTGCAAAACCCATTATTCTTTGAAGAGAATACCCGCATGTTGTTCGGCGATGCCAAGGCCAGTTTGGATACCGTTTTTAAAAATCTTTGAGCCACGAGCGGTTTTTGCTTGTTGAGCTTGCTCTGTCACTTCAGTGTAGAGTATTTCCTGCTTTGGATGGATAACCCGTCCTTGGCAACCCACCCGCGAAAGACTTGCCCAGGCGCCTATGATGCCTGACCCCTCACCTGTATCTAATACAAAAAACGACATTGCCTTCGGAATCATACTGCTGGGTACCACGGGTGTTTTGATTGGAGTTGCCATACACAGCGAGTTTGCCATGATTGTTGCTGGACTGCTGGGTGCCGTCATGGGCGGTTTTGTGGGTTGGCTCGGCGGGCGGATGTACCTGCTTATTATTTGTTGCGGTGTGTTGATCGGGGCATTTCTCGGTTACCAGATGGGTGATCGCGATATTCTCATTATCGCCGCCGGATCCGGTGGTGCGATTGCCGGGTTCCTGGGAGCCCAGATCGAACTCTTCTTGAGAAAAAAGTAGCCACTGACCATAGAGGAGAATAGGCTAGCCTGTACTGTATGTACCCAGTACGTCAGGTGTACAGGTGCGCCACGTACTTCCCGTAGCCATTGTAGAGTCGGGTGGCTCGGACAGCATTGGTGCCAATCATTTTTTCTCGTGCTTGAGGCCAGCGGGGGTGTGGGATGGTGGGATCAACGTTGGCTTCGAAGCTGTACTCCAACGGCAACACCGTGTTCCAGAAAGTGGGTGGCCGGTAGTCGATCACCTCGATTTTCACGATCGACTTGATGCTTTTGAATCCGTATTTCCAGGGAATGACCAACCTGACCGGCGCCCCGTGTTGCTTGGGTAGGGGGCGACCGTAAATGCCGAGTGCCATAAACGCCAGTTCGTTTGCTGCTTCTTCGAGAGTCAGGGCTTCCGTATAAGGCCATGGCCGCCAGAATGCCAACTGGCCCTGTGCCGTGAAGGGTTTGTAGAAGGTGGTCATAGCGATATGGGTGGCACTCGACTTGGGTTCGACCAAATCAATTAGGGCTTTGAGGGGAAACCCCGTCCAGGGGACCGCCATCGCCCAGGCCTCGACGCACCGGAACCGGTACAGGCGTTCCTCGACTGGCATCAATTTATAAAAATCGTCCGGATTGAACGTGCGCGGTTTGTTGACAAGTCCACTCACCTCCACCTCCCAAGGACTGGTCTCCATTCTTTGCGCAAGGTACTTCGGGTCACTCTTGATTTCGCTAAACTCGAAGAAATTGTTGAAGCTTGCCGCAATTCTTTCTTCCGTCATCTGGCGGTTCAATTTGTATTTTTTATTGCGTTTGGCGGGATAGCTCTCCTTCTCATTTGCGGTAAGTTCGATGGGTTTATTCGGATGGGGAGTCGAATTCACGGTGCATCCGTAAAACGAGGCTGCTGTTGCCAGGGTTACAAGAGAGGTCCCCTTGATGAAACTGCGCCGGTCCATATACACTGATTCCGGCGTAGCCTCGTTCTCCGCCATGTTCCAGGACTTTGGAAGAATGATATTGCTCATAATTTAATTACCAACCATCAATTAAAGGTTATTTTCCATATTCTTCGGAATGACAATCAAAAGTTATTTTTTTACCTACAGGCTTCCTTAATTACCAGTTGTTTGTTGTCCCACCCAGTCATCAATGCATTTGAGGTAAGGTGGGGAGCCTTGAACTATGGGAAGCGCGATCACCTCTGGCACATCGTAGCTGTGGTTTTTGCACACCCATGCTTCCAACGCCTCGAATTTCTGGCTTTGGGTTTTAACAATGAGAAGAATCTCCTCATCCACGCAGAGCTTGCCCTCCCAGTAATAGGTCGACTGGATTGCGGGAATCGTGTTGACACAAAAGGCCAGTCGTTCCTCCACCAGTCCACGGCTTAGCATGTCTGCTTCTTCCTTTGAGCTGGTGGTGATGAAAACGACGATGTGTTTATTCATACTCTCTTCTCCCAGGATTTTCTTTGATGCCATGTTGAGCTTGTCGAAGCATGCGCCATAATTATTTTAAAGAACATACTTTAGAAGGAAAAACCCTAACACCAGGAGAATGAAAAAAACGATGGTGAACAGGTTAAAATATTTTTCGATAAGTTTCTTGACCGGGGGGCCAAACTTATAAAGCAATGCAGCTACAATGAAGAATCGAGCCGAGCGACTGATTGCCGAGGCTAGGACAAATGTCGCGAAATCAATTTTGAATGCCCCCGCCGCTATTGTAAATACCTTATAGGGTAGGGGGGTGAAACCAGCCGCTGCTACCGCCCATGCATCATGTTTATTGTAGAGTAAACCGATTTTGTCCCACTTTTCCTGAAAGTGATAAAAATCAATAATCTGGCCGCCAATAATATCCATGAATTGGAAGCCGATCCAATACCCGAGCATTCCACCCAATACCGAGGCAACGGAGCACCCTAGAGCAAATCGAAACCAAGCCGTGGGCACTGAAACGACCATCGCGATCAATAGTATGTCCGGCGGAATGGGAAAGAACGACGACTCGATGAACGAAATGATGCATAAAGCCGGCATCGCGTAGGGAGTCGCTGCCCAGTGCAGAACCCAGTTGTAAAGATTGCGTAAAAGTATCATTTGTTTCCGTGGTCAGGACAGCTTTGGGTTAAAGAAGGTTGACAGGGTCGACGTCGAGATTCCATTTAATCCTAGCGTTTGTCGTTTTTTTGAGTTCCGCCAGTTCGCGTAGGTGGCGCGCTACCGATTGCAGGTGCCGGTGGTCTTCCGCGCGAAGGATAAGGTGCCGACGAAACCGGTTGTTGATGCGGTAAAGCGCAGCACGTGACGGACCCAAAAGTTCCACACCTTGAAATTTCTCGAGGAGCCCGACCAGTATCTGACGGATTTGGCTGGCCAGAATTTCTCCCGCATGTTCTTGTTCGCTTTCGATTTCCAAGGCTACCAAGCGAGTGAATGGAGGGTAATTTAATTTTTTTCGGAGTGCCAGTTCTTTTTCCGAGAAACCATCGTAATCATGTTCCTTCACATACTTGAACACGTAGTGGCTTGGCGCGTGCGTTTGGATGATCACCAGTCCAGGAACCTTGCCGCGTCCCGCGCGTCCCGCCACTTGAGTGAGCAGTTGGAATGACCGCTCCGCCGACCGAAAATCTGGAACATGGATCGACAGGTCGGCATAAACAACACCCACTAAAGTGACGTTCGGAAAATCGTGTCCTTTGGTGATCATTTGCGTGCCAATGAGGATGTCAATTTCCCGATTGGTCATTTTCTTGTGTATGGACTCAAACGTCTGGCGTCCGCGTACAGTGTCCCGGTCGAGCCGGGCGACACGGGCTTCAGGAAAAAGGCGCCGTGTTTCCGCTTCTAGTTTTTGAGTTCCGAATCCGCCAAAACGAATGACCTCACCCCCGCAGTCCACGCAGGTTTTTGGCATGCTGGCAGCGAAATTACAGTAATGGCATCGCAGGGTGTGTTCGTGTCCATGAAAGGTCAGCGTCACACTGCACCGCGGACATTCAAAGGCAAACCCACACTCGCGGCAGAAAACATAATTGGCCGTACCCCGCCGATTGAGAAAAAGAAATGCCTGTTCGCCCCGTTCAAGCCGCTCGTTGAGGGATTTTTTCAACGCGATGGAAAAAATGGAAAAGTTCCTTCTCTTCTCTGTTTCCTGTTTCATGTTTACCACCTTGACCATGGGCAGCAATCGGTCGTGGACGCGCTTCCCGAGCGAAAGATAACGGTACTTCCCCGAATCGGCATTTTTTGCGGACTCGAGGGAAGGTGTGGCCGATCCCAAGATGACGACGGCCTTCTGGCTCCGTGCGCGGACAATCGCAGCGTCTCTTGCGTGGTAACGCGGACAGGAATCCTGTTTATAAGAGGTGTCGTGTTCTTCATCGATCACGATGACGCCTAGACGTTTGAACGGAGCAAAAACTGCCGAGCGTGCGCCAACGACAATAGATACTTTCTCTTCGCGTATTTTTTTCCATTCTAGGAAGCGCTCCTTTTGTGTCAACCCGCTGTGAAGCACGGCGACGTTGGTGCCGAACCGCCGTTGAAAGCGTTCCACGGTTTGCGGGGTTAAGGAAATTTCGGGCACAATCATGATCGCGGTTTTCTGAAGATCAAGCGCCCGGCGGATACAGCGAAGATAAATTTCCGTCTTGCCGCTGCCCGTGACGCCGTGCAGGAGATAAGGTTGAAACTCTGATTGTTCGATCGACCGTTCCAGTTCGGTGTAACAGTTTTTTTGGTCTTCATTGAATTTGAGAGGAGCTTCCGGAGTCCAGTTCGGATCTGGTGTCGTCACAGGCAGCTCGCGCTCGCTTTTGGAAGTGAACATTTCGACCAGTCCCTTGTCTTTAAGCTTTCGGATCGCATCTGAGGGCGAAGCAAATTCGTTCGACAGTTCCTTTAAGGTAATTGCTTTTTTCAGCGATATTTTTTCATAAACAGCACGCTGCTTTGGGCTTCGGTTGAGCAGTTTTCCGATTTTCTCCGCGTTGGGTAAGGCTGCGGCAAGGCGGATAGTTTTTGTGTGTTTGTAATTTAGGGAGCTTCGCCTGACCTGCGTTGCCGTCTCTAGCAGGCCGTCACGCCGCAGTTTTGCCAGGGCCCCAGTGCTGAATCGTTTTTTTAACAGGCGCCCCAATTGCTGAGCGGTGAGACTTTGCTTTTCACGCAGGGTTAAGAGAATGTGATTGGCCGCTTCCGATTGGGTTCCACGCTCCAGCGCATGGATTCCCGCATTGGTCAACGCTAATTTGTTAAGGCTTTCGTCATCAAGCCCGGCGGGCAGGGCGGCTTTGATGGCTTCACCCCAGGAAGACTGGTAGTAATCAGCGATCCAGCGGGTGAGAGAGAGCAGTTCCTCCGATATAATCGGCTCGGTGTCGGGCAGATCCTCGATTGGTTTTAAGGCGATATTTTTTTCGTTGCGTCCGGATAGCGAAACCACATACCCGGTAAGACGGCGTCTGCCGAAAGGAACGAATACACGCATTCCCCGTTGTACCATTCCATGGAACTGCCTCGGGATTTCGTAAGTGAATGCTTCCTTGAGAGGAAGGTTAAACACTACCTCTGCACAGACCGGGAAAGTTCTCGAGTCGGTCAATAGCACTGTGGACTGTGTTTGGGGTGGGATGTGCATCGTCACGGTTGGGGGAAGTCACTCCGCGGATTGTACCAGAGAACCAGCGCGAACTAAACCCGCATTGCCCGGTTATTAAAGAAACCGTTGACTACCAGATGGTTTTAAATTAGGCTCTCTATCTCTTTGAGATTAAATACCTTTATGTTGTCGGACGGCCGTCTGCCTTAGTGGGCGCGGATTGAATGAGGAGGAGCATTATGAAAGTAGGAGATAAGGTCAGTTTCGAATTTGCCGGAAAGAAAAAAGAAGGAGTGGTTTGCAGACTTTTCTCAAAATCGGTTCATTTAAAAGTTGATTTCGAGAGGGACAAGGAAAAAATCGTAAAACGCAAGCTCAACTCAATAGGCGGGAAGAAATCGGCTTCAAAGAAAGAAAAGAAACAATAAGAGATCCTTCAGCAGACTGAGAGCTCATCGCCTAATTGTCTGGGTGGGTCGAAGTGCCTTTAGAAATACATTTTGATAGTAGCTTTTTGTTTGAGCACGCCGACATACTCGCGGGTTGCGCTTCCTACCTTCATTATTTTTAGTCTTTTTGTGATCTTTTTTTCCGCTTTTTCAGGTGGGGTTATATCGCCAAGCTTGCGGTCGGTCAGTTTGAGCAGGTGAAATCCGTGAGCTGTTCTAAATGCTGAGCTTACTTCCCCCACCTCCATGTCGAATGCCCTTGAACTGAAAGCACCAAACATCTGGTTTTTGGTGAAATAACCTAGGTCGCCTCCCTTGGGAGCGAGACTGTCTTCGGAATGTTTGCTGGCCAGTTCGCCGAAGTCGGCCCCATCCTTAATCTGATCGTGGAGGTGCTCTATTTTTTTTTGGGCCGCTTCTTCCGATTTGGTATCTCCCCGGCGCACTTTGATGAGGATCACGCTTGCCCTGGCTTTGTCTTCGGAACGAAACTTGTCCTTATTCTCCTCGTAATAGGCACTGACCTCTTCCTTGCTGATCTGGATGCTCGACTCGATTTCCTGGTCTATCACCTGTTGCATCAGCAGGTCGATTTTGAGTTCCTTTCGATATTGCTCGATTGTGATGCCTTGGTCTTTAAGTTTATGCTCGAATATGGCGTCTGATTTGAAGGATGATTTTATTTGTTGTAGTTTCTGCTCCAGCATTTTATCGGTGACTTTTGCGCCGATTTCTTGACTCTTTTGCAGTAGCAGGGTGCGACCGATTTCATCATCGATTAGTTTTTTGGCAGCGATTTTCTCCTGATCGGCGGTAAGGGGAATGCCTCGAGCCTTGTAGTTACCAATGGCCAGTTTCAACTCACGAACGATACCGTCTTTTGGGATATTCTGTCCGTTCACCTTGGCCACAACATCGGGCAGGGCCACCTGCAGTTTTTCTTCATGTTTGTGCCCGGAGTGTGCGAATGCAGTCGTTACAGCTAGGGCTATTGTGCAGGCCGAAACGAGGCCGATCCGGGATATTTTCTTTCCATAACCAAGCATGGGAACTCCTTTTTTATACAGAATACTAAGGAATAGAAGTTACTTATTGGTAGAGCTTGATTTAAAATTATCCATTCGCTCCGGGCTTGTCAATTGATTTATTTTTACCTGTCGGTGGGAAAACGAAAACTAAAATCAACGGATTTTGCTGTGGGCCGGGATGTGTTTCTGCAGCCTGCCAAACAAAATCAGAGTGATTATGGTAATCAAGAGGAGGGAGAAAATGGCGGCGCGATATTTTAACGTTTGCGTGTCCTGGAACAGCCAGACGACGCTTCCCCAAATCAAGGGCCCCACAATAGAAGCCATTTTTCCTGCAAGCCCGTAAATACCGAAGAACTCCCCGACTTTTTCCGGCGGCGAAAGCTCTACCACGATGGTGCGACTGACCACCCACACGCCTCCCATTCCCATGCCTGCCAGGGGACCTACCACCCAGAACAGGGATTCTCCCGGGCTCACCACAATGAGCGTTAGAGCAGCCAACCAAAGGCATAACACCGTCCAGTAAGACGGGACGGTTCCCTTGTACTTGACCTGCTGCCCGATGAGCCAGGAACCTAGCATGGCAAAAGTCGTAGAGAGGATCAAAAAGGTTGTGATCTGGCTGTCGGTGAATCCGATTACTTTATTGGCATAAACCGCGATGAAGGCGATGACCGTGTTGACTACGTCGAGAATGAGGAAATGGATTCCGATAAACTTCAACAACACGTGATACTGCGCTGCATTGACCAGGGTGTTTTTTAAAGTGCGGAAAGCTTTTCCCGTATCAATCCGAAACGGTTTTGGGTCTGGATCCTTGACAAAGAAAAAACAGGGTAAGGCGAAAATTAGAAACATGAGCGCCGTGGGAAGAAAGGCCGCAGGCCGCCCCCCTGTTTCCACAAAAGGTTTGACCAGAAGGAGCCCGGCAATGGATCCCATGTATCCCAGTGCCACGCCGTACCCGGAAACCATCCCGACGTTTGAGTGGCGGGAGACGGCGGGGAGCATGCCGTTGTAAAACACCAGAGCCGATTGATAGCAGTAGTTTGCGATGACGAAAAGGCAGATCCCGGCCCATAGCTGGCTGGCCTGACCGATAAGCGCGGTTGCTATGACGGAAATAATGGTAAGGAGTGTGAGGGGACCCCGCCTTCGACCCGTCTGGTCCGAAATCGCGCCGAATAGGGGGACGCTGATAGCTACAGCGAACATTGACCCTGAAAGTGCTGCGCTGTAAAAGATGTCTTGTCCCCCGTGATCTACTGTCACCCACAGGGCGAAGTAAAGCGAGATAACATTCATCGAAAAAATAGTATTAGCGAAATCGTAGAGTGACCATGAGGCGATGGCTAGTCTATCGGGACGGTCGGTCACGGCACAGGGAGGGCGGTTCGAAAACCGTAGATTTCGTTTTTAATGAGTGGGCGATTGCGCGAGCGCCGAACAACCTGGACGCTGTCGATATCGTTGAGATAGGAACCGCCGCGTAGGACCTTATGGGTTCTTGGCTCTGCAGGGCCTTGCGGGTTGATCTCGGGACTCAACTGGTAATAATTTTCATCGTACCAATCTAGGCACCACTCCCAGACATTACCGGCCATGTTGAAGATACCAAATGGACTTACGCCCGACTGATAGTAATTGACAGGGGCAGTGTGTTTGTAATTGTCATCTTCACCGAAGATATTGACGAAATAGAAGAAAAATCCTTTATCTAATTTTCCACCCCAGGGCCATAGGCGCCCGTCGTTGCCCCGGGCAGCTTTTTCCCATTCCGCTTCGGTCGGCAGGCGCCGCCCCTTCCACTTGGCATAGGCCATGGCATCGTGCCAGCTAACACCGACCACAGGGTGGTCCGGAAGGTTCAGGTTTTCGTCTTCCCAGAAAATAGGTTTTTTGTGACCGGTGGCTTCGACAAATTTCATATAGTCGGCGTTGCTCACCTCGTATTTGTCGATAAAATATGCGGGGGTGTAAACGAAGTGGAGAGGTTTCTCGTTGTCCCTACCTGCGGACTGACCCATCGGGAAATATCCCTCCGGAATGTAGACCATGCCCAGAGGTGGTGTTGAGGGGGGCTGAGCCTGAGCCGGTGGTGCGAGGCAGAGAATGACCAGGAAGATAAGGAACCGGCTAAGTCCCGAAAAGGTTTTGCCGGAGCACTTGTTCATGGAAGGTTGAAAAAACTGATCCTTGTGACAAGAGGTTTGGAGGTTTTGATTTTTATTTCCACGGATATGTCGGATTCAATCCCTTCGATATTGATCCACCGGTAGTGTCCATTCCAGCAATTAAGGGACACAACAGAGTTCCCGTACTCGTCGTCCGAGCGGTTTAGGAAAACCGGCGCTTGGCATCGTTCACAAGGCCCATGGATTTCGTGCATCGGGTTTATTCTCAAGGTTGACCGTTTCTAAGAAAGTCACACGATTCAGTAATTTTTGCTTTAAGCCTGCAACGTGTTCTCGATTCTATGTTGAAATATCAATGTGTGGCAAGAAAAATTTTATTCATTAAAGTTTTCAAGATGGGAACTTTTTTTAAAGTCAAGTTAAAATTCTCTACTCGAAAAATCAGGAAGTCAGTTTGTCGGGATACCCGGCTTGTTGCAGCAAATCTTTGAGTGTTTCGATTGGTAGCCCAATAATGTTAGTGTAAGAGCCGTCAAATCCATCGACAAGGGAAGCGCCCTTTCCCTGAATGGCGTAGGCGCCTGCTTTATCCAGCGGTTCACCTGAATCGACATAGGTTACGATTTCTTCGTGAGTAAGCGGTTTGATGCGGACTCGTGAGACAGTAGTTGTGGACGCTGTTTTCAAATGAACCACCGCGACACCGGTGACGACTTGGTGTTCCTTACCGCTCAGGCGCTTTAATATTCGGCGCGCGTCTTCATCGTCTGTGGGTTTCCCGATGATTTCTTCATCCAGTACAACCACAGTGTCTGCGCCGATGACCCAGTGTCCGGGGTTATGCTTGGCTACCCAGTTGGCTTTTTCTAGGCCGAGGGCCTCGGCGTTTTCCTCTGGCGAGCGGTCGGGGCGGAGAATTTCCTCCACTTCACTGGGGATTACCTTAAAATCAGTGATGACCTGTTTGAGCAACTCGATTCGGCGAGGAGACTGAGAAGCGAGTATGACGGAACTGCTGGAATGGTTCATAAGTGGTTGTACCGAAAAAATGTTGTTCTTTACTGGAAAACTGGCGCCAGTTTCCCTATTATATGGCACTTTGATAGAGCCAGAATAGGATTCGGACGCTTCCAAGCTTCGCCGGATACTCTGACCGCAAACGGATACAGGAAGGAACGTGATTTAATCATGGCAGGAGCATCGTTTCAAGTTCAAATCAGGCATATTCTCGTTGATAAAAAGGAAGTGGCGGATCTTTTAGCAGAAACTATTCAGGCCGCTAGTCCCGGTGTGGCGCAAGTGCAGTTGTTGATGAAGCTTGCTGGTAAATACAGTATCTGTTCTTCCAAAGATGATGGGGGAAATCTAGGGTGGATTGAAATGGGATGGAATGCAGCTGATCCGCGCCAACCACGTGGCGGGTTTAAAAAACTCAAGAACGAGGAGCTTTACGATCTCATCTGTGAAGGTTCGGATAAGATGGAGATAGAGAAAGGGATCGCTTACGGTCCGGTGCAAACGAAGGAAGGCTTTCACGTTCTGATCATCGCTAACGAATTCAAAACCGACCGAATTTTATAAACTGGCTTCTTCTTCGGTTATACGAAATTATAAGAGAAGCAACCGCTGGAACAACGAACCATATAATGAACGCAGGATTTGCAGGGCTCCTTGACTTCAGTCTTCTCGAACACGGTATTTAAAAACCGGGCTCCCATCCGGGCTGTAGCGATGGAGTTGACCTCCTTAAACTCGCTGATGTTCCCCAGTCGCAGATTATGAAAAGGAAAACAGTTGAAGCAGTCGCCTTTTGAGTCGATATCCATCGGGCTTCCGTCGGCGCATCCGAAATAAAGGTCCTGGGTTTTCCATTCTTCCATCTCTGGCACCTGCTTGAATCCGTGAAAATAGAAACGTCTGACAAGGTTGGTTTCACCTTCCTTTATTTCATCTAGGAAGCAGGGTGGAAACGAACAGTCGAAGCGGAACGCCATTTGTGGGAACCTTTTGAGGAGATCGAACATCTTCCGCCCCACCTTAGGGTAATCATGGATGGGTAGATAACTGTTGGCTTCGCCGCCTACGATGGGAAACGCCGGGCTGACCCGCACTCGGTACTCCTGGCCCTTTGGCAACCCTACCTTCTGGTATATTTCGTCGATCTGTTCGCATTGTTTCTCTATATCCTGGTCCTTCGAATACAGGTTGATACTGAAGGTGACGCTGTAGCCGTTGGTGCGCAGGAGAATTTCAGCGACCTCTCGACATCGCTCGTGGTTTTTTTCTGAAATGTTTTCTAGTGTCTGCCAGTTGAGCAGGACCGCGAAATAGATCTTTCTGTGGATGGCTCCTTTGGGTCCGGCAACGCTCACTAAAAGGTCCAAAGCTTTTTCACTCATTAAACCGTTGGTGAATAGACCCAGGGAGGTGGATGATTGCATGACCTCGAAGGTCTGGCTGAAAATTTCTGTGAACCGGGGATGCAAGGTGGGTTCGCCGCCCATGAAATTTACGGTTGGTGCGTTCTGGATGCGAGGCAGGAATTCGGCAATAAAATAATCGAACTCCATGGATTTTCCCGGAGTCCGTACCGTTTCATCCATATACTCATCAGCAAAACAGTAATTGCATTTCAGGTTACAATAGCTGTTCAGAATGATATTCATCCTACGCGGTGGGAAATTCGGTATTGTTTTGTCGGGCGCATGGTCTACCGTCAGGTTCCATTGTATGGGTCTGTGCTTTCAGCGCCTGCAAGACGAAACGAGAATCGCCCTCATGGTGAGTAATAAGTCGGCGCCTATCCTATCATAGGCAGGATGAACCCGGGCAGCTAGCTAAATGAATTTTTGCTTTCCGGATCAGGGTTCGAACGTTTTTTTTCGTCGGATGATCTGGGACGTTCCGGCATGGGCAACCAAGCGGAGTTCGAACGGATAGGTGCGGCAGATGTTGACAAAAATTTGGATTGCCTGGTCTTTGGCATCAGTTTCATCTCCCGCTTCGCATTTCATCTCCCAGGCGGAGGCGAGAGTTGGAATCCTTTCAAAATCGTGTTCCTCCAAACGTTCGTATATTTCCTTTTTTGCCTCTTCGCTAATTCCTTTGAATTCGGCGGTGATCAAAACATTATAGATTTGGCCCAAGAGATTCCTCCGTTAAGGATTTTCGTCGACTACTCAACTGCATAGTACAATAACTATAAAAATAGAAAAACGCTAGACGAGTCAGTCATCACTTGAGGACGATTCGAAATCAGTCGCTTAATCAAGGGGGAGCGGCGGGTTTTCGCTCTAAATTCAGGCAGAGGATTTGCTTTCTACCACCTTAATCTCTTTGTGCTTGTCCAATCTTTCCTGAATACGGCATAGCCCGGCGACGAAGCTTCCCAGGATGCAATGGGTCAGTGCCGAGATTGCCCCAGGCACCATTGCCAGCGCGAAGTTAGGAAAATTGCTCCGCGCTAGTTCGGTTGCAAGGCCCGAGTTCTGCATTCCCACTTCGATGGACACCGTTTGCGAGTCCTTCTCCTCAAACCGAAGCCACTTCGATAAAAAATATCCTAGGGCGAACCCAAGAAAGTGTAATGCACCTACTGCCATGAGCAGGTTGAATCCGGTTGCGATAATTTCTTCCTTTTTTATAGCGAGGATGAAGTCGACGATGAACACGATCGCCAGTACTGCAAGAAACGGAGTATAGGAATTGATCCGTTTCACCCAGGGTCTGAAATAATGATTGAGCAGCACCCCAGTTAGTACCGGAAGGATGACGACCTTGAACGTGCTTATGAGAAGCCCCAGGGTGTTGACCTGAAGTACCGTACCCAACAGGTCCATGGAGATCGACTCCACAAGCCACGTAGTCAAAAGCGGCGTCATAATGATTGCGACCAAAGTAGAAACGGTGGTGAGGCTGACCGAAAGGGCGGTGTTGGTGCGGGCGATGAAACACACGACATTGGAAGCCGTGCCTCCCGGGCAACATGCCACCAAGACGAGCCCGATCGTATAATCCATCGGTAGGTGAAATAGTTTCGCGAGGCTGAATCCGAGTATCGGCATGATTGTGTATTGCAATCCCACCCCAAAGGCGATTGACCGAGGGGCTCTTAGCACGCTCAGGAAATCGTCAAAATCCAGCGTGAGCCCCATGCTTAGCATTATGATTCCGAGGAAAAGGGGGATCCATGTGGGTTGGAACCACGTGGCCGTGGTGGGCTCCCATAAGGCGAGAGCCGCACCACTGATGACCCATACCGGGAACGCGTTGGCGAGGGTGATGAAAAGTTTTTCGATTTTATTCACGGGATAAACATGATCGATTAACAACTACCAATAAAGAATAATCAGTTAATGAATATTCTTCCGCTTTCTGCAGAAAAATACTTTTTTCGACTGCTCAATGATAATTATTAATTGCCCTTCGGTTTTTGCGCGATGATGCTGGAGTAGGCTTCCTTGCCATCATCGTAGGCCTGATAGCGGATGATCTTGAAGTCCTTGAAAATTTCCAGGAGTTCGTTGGGTTCGAGAAGATATTTTCTGGAGAAGTTGGCATACCGCAGGTAGTCAATATTGTACGTTTCGATCAGCGCCATGCCTCCGGGTTTGAGCGCGTTCTTGATTTGATCGAATAGGTTTCGCTGGAGATAGTAGGTGCAAAGGACTACGTCGTAGGCATTTTTTTCGAGCTGATGGTTTTCCAAGTCAACAACACGGGTTTCGATTTCTACATTATTGTGTTTCGCTAACAGATGCGCTTTGTTAAGGCCCTTTTGGGAAATATCAAGTCCCACCACGTCGAACCCTTGGGTGGCCAGGTAAACTCCATTCCTTCCCTCACCCATCGCCAGGTCCAGAGCCCGCCCCTTGGGTAGAAGATGAACGTTTTTGGCCAGAAAACGAATTGGTTGGGTGCCGAAGAGGAATTTTTCTGTGGCGTACTTGTGGTCCCAGCGGCTTTGGTCTTTGGGTGCCGCTGAAATTAAAGAGGGAATGAGGATGAGACACGCCAGAAGAAAAAGGCTGCGGCCAATTCCACGTAATAGAGTGTCAGGGTAGGGAAGCATGAGGTGTTCCTTAGCTAAAAAGGCCATTTTATTCTACCGAAAGCCCATACCCTGTCAAGGCGATTTAAGAGTTTACATATTTCAGGAAGACATTGTAAAATCACGCAGTCCCTGTGCACTTCGTGAATCGGCAAATTTGGCTAAGAAACAATGCGAGAGAGAATGACAATGCGGTTTAATTCGCGTCTAGTTTTATGGACGGTGTGGATGATGGCGGCTGTGGCTGTGGTTGGGGTGGCGTCTATGGTGTGGGCCGAGGCGGCGAAACAGGAACCCGTCAGAACTTCCTCGGATCGACGCTTTGAAGATTTTGGCGATGGGACAATCCGCGATCGGGAAACCGGGCTGATATGGACGAGTAAGGACTACTGGCAGATGGAAAATAAGTGGCTTAACTGGTACACAGCAAAGGAATATGTCCAGCGGATGAACAACAAGAAATTCGCGGGCTATACCAACTGGCGCCTGCCCACAGTCAAGGAAGCTACCTCACTCTACAATAGACGCAAGCGCAATATCGATAAGGACGGAGATAAAATATTTATCGACCCCATATTTTCCAAGGGTGCCGGGTGGAGTACTTGGACCAGCGAGGAAAAACAGAGCAAGGCGTTTGTTGTTTCCTACAAAGACGAGGGAGGGGAAACTTATCAGGATAAAATCTCTGGAACCGATGCCTTCCTCAGGCCGGTTCGTGACCCGTCATCGTAATTCAGCTACCTGCTCTCAAATTGTTAGATTGTTTGTCAGATTTTTAACTTGCACTTTAATTCCTCCAATATGCAGAGGTTAAAACGATTTTCCTGGGTTGGGGTTCCAATGGTGTTTGCCTTGTCGTGGATCCCGGTCGAGGCTTTTCATAAAGACGTCTATGAACCCCGTGTTCCCGAACCACTCTTGGAAGAGCTCCAGGACATGGACAACCCGTTTCCTCCCACGCCGGAGAATATAGAAGCTGGGCGTAAGATTTTCTTTGGTAAAGGGTATTGCGTTCTCTGTCACGGAAAAGACGGCAAGAGTTTGGATATTCCAGGGCACGACCCGCGTAACTTCACCGACATGCGATGGCAGGAGGTTCGCACCGACGGCGAAATGATGTGGGTGCTCAAGAATGGAAGCCCGGGAACCAGCATGCCGATCCGCGTTGGTAAAGTGATTTCAGAAGAAGAAGGCTGGAAAGTGATCCTTTTCATCCGAACCCTTGCCGGGAAATAAGGTTACAGAAATAATGCTTAAAAATTTTGCCTGTTGCTAATAAAGTTAGAGAGGTCGTGCTTCCAGTTTGTTTCGAGGAGACGTCATGAGGAACCATTTTTCTAGGTCAGTGTCAGGGTGCAAAGCGTTTTTTCTTTTGCTTGTTTTTTTTCTGATCTTTGTCGCCGATGTATTTGCCGGTCCTGTCATGCGACACGGAATGCGTCAACAGAGGCATCACCACGATTTACACCATGGTATGGGGCATATGGGGGGAGGTACCTGTCCCCAGCCGCGTGCAACCGTGGCGGTACCCGAAGAATTTTTAAAAATGAATAACCCTCTGAAGCTCAGCTCGGATAACCTGTTTGCTGGGGAATCATTTTTTCAGACCGATGCGCAGCCGACTGCATGTAAGGTGTGCCACGGTGCCAACGGAAATGGGATGGGCATGATGGCACCTGGACTCAATCCGCCGCCGCGCAATTTTACCTGCACCGAGACGATGAAAGAGATTCCAGATGGACAGATGTTTTGGGTTATTAAAAACGGGTCAACTGGGCCAGGAATGCCCCCATATAAAGACCTGAAGGACGAGCATATATGGCAGATCATTCTTTATTTACGCACGTTATCCAAATGATCCTATCCCTTATTGAAAGAACAGGGTGAGATTAGTAAGCGGATTGGCGTTTTTCAAACTTATAGGCTTGAAACGTTTTTTTTGCGGTATTGCCCAGTTGTTGTAGCCCTTCCTGCGCCAACGCCCTCCACGATTCCTGGCCATTTTCTCCCGAATGAATAGAGGCTTGCCGTGTATCAGGCTCTAGGGCCAGCACTTTTTTTTGTTTCGTCAGATAAAGCATACCCGTTGTTCGCAGATTAACTTGGTAGTTGCTGGTTTGCGCCAGTAGCGATTGAGGTTGAAGATAGACGTCCGACAGGAGAGGCTGGTCTGTTGTGATCGAAATTTCGCGGCGGAAGATAAGCAGAACATTCGTCGTATAGTGCTTTGCCCAGTCCCTCAGTGTTTTTCTTGTGACAGGTCCCTTCAGGTCTTTTTCCGCGGAAGAGGGGACAATCCGGGCGGGATCAACCTTCACTAACGTATTGCGAATAATTTTTGGATCGGAAAGCAGGGCCTCAAACACGCTCTGTTTCGAGGAAAGGGAACCCCCCAAGCCTTCGTCAAAACGCTTAGAACCGTTTTCGTAAAAATAGTAAAATCCTTTTTTCGGTCGATTTTCAATGACTTTCATCGATAAAGGAAACACCAGCAGTTTGACACCCGTATCCGATTTATTGCGGGCAATCAGATCTTCTGCCGCAAAAATTCCAGCCGGGTCAGAAAACATCGCAACCGCAAAAACAATCAAGAACAATCGGTGCTGCATGAGAGCCTCCTGAGTTTAGTGTCCCGATGTTTGCAGGATATATATTACCGAATGGTTAATTTTTTGTACTTTGAGCGTCGGTTTTCTTCCCGCCCACCCAACTCCTCTCGGCGTTTTTCAAGGTACTCTTCGAAATTTCCCTCAAACCAGCGTACGTGGCTTTCGCCCTCGAATACCAGTAGGTGGGTGCAGATACGGTCCAGAAAGAACCGATCGTGACTGATCACCAAGACACAACCGCTGAAATTGAGGATAGCGTTTTCGAGGTTGCGTAGGGTGGTGACGTCCAAGTCGTTTGTGGGTTCATCGAGAAGTAACACATTACCCCCGCGCCGTAGTAGTTTGGCCAAGTGAACCCGGTTGCGTTCGCCACCCGAAAGATTGGCGACTTTTTTTTGCTGGTCGGTTCCCTTGAAGTTGAACCGCCCCACATAAGAGCGGGAGTTGATCGGGAACCCGGCGATTTCGATCTGGTCCGTTCCGCCGGTGATCTCCTCGAAGATGGTGTTTTCCCCGTCGAGGTCGTGCCGGTGCTGATCGACGTAGGACAAGTCCACTGAAGAACCTATTTGCAGTGACCCGGAGTCCGGTGACTCCTCGCCGACAATCATGCGAAAGAGAGTGGTTTTTCCTGTTCCGTTGGGACCGATTAACCCGACTACTCCTCCGCGCGGGATGGAAAAGGTGAGGTCTCTGATGAGCAGGTTATCGCCATAGCCTTTACACAATCCGTTCGCATCGATCACCTGTTCTCCCAGTTGAGGTCCGGGGGCGATCTGGATATCGAGTGAGCTTTCATCCACGTCCACTTTCTGTGCAAGGAGTTTTTCGTATTCGTTGATTCGGCTCTTGTTCTTTTTTCTCCGTGCGCTGGGGGTGGCGCGAAGCCACTCCAACTCCTGATCAACCCGTTTCCTCAGGCTGGAAGCCGATTTATCCCGTTGTTTGAGCCGTTCGGCCTTCTGTTCCAGCCATGCCGTGTAATTACCTTCAAAAGGGATACCTCGGTTGTTTTCCAGTTCAAGAATCCATTTGGTAATGTTGTCCAGAAAGTAACGGTCGTGGGTGGAAACGATGACATTACCAGGGTAACTGGCGAGGGTTCCTTCCAGCCATTGCACTGTTTCCGCGTCGAGGTGATTGGTGGGTTCGTCAAGGAGGATGATGTCGGGTTTTCGCAGAAGAAGATGGCATAGCGCCACGCGCCTCGCCTCGCCACCGGAGAGAGTGGATGCTTTCTGATCATCGGGCGGCAGGACCAGTGCGTCCATGGCTACGTTGACTTGGCGGTCCAACTCCCATCCGTCGACCGCGTCAATCTGGTCCTGTAGGCGGCCCATTTTTTCGAGGGCCTTTTCCATCTCGCCGTCCTCCATAGGTTCGGCCATTTTCGCGCTCACCTCGTTGAATTCGTCGATAAGTTTTTTGATTTCGCCAAAGGCGTCCTCGACATTTTCGCGCACGGTTTTCCCCATATCCAGCCGTGGTTCCTGGGGTAGGAATCCGATACGGGTTCCCTTGAGTGGGTCGGCCTGGCCGTCGAATTCCCGATCTTCACACGCCATGATGCGGAGTAGGGTGGACTTTCCTGATCCATTTTCACCGACGATGCCGATCTTGGCGCCGTGGTAAAAACAGAGGTTGATGTTTTCAAGAACGGTTTTCTGGCCGTAGGTCTTGGTGAGGCCGCTCATTGTGAAAATGTATTCTCCTGCCATATTCTCCCTTTATGTTTTTTTTAGAATGATAAAATCGGTTTCGTTGTTGTGGCAAACCTTCAGATCGAACTGGCGGGCGATCCAGGAAAATGTTCTTTCGTTGTAGAATGCGACATGCGTCGGGTCGCGCTTATAATACCACCTGCCGAAGCTTTCCCGGCAGAGGGTTTCGTTTTTGGTTGGATAAAAACGTGTCATTATGGCTAGGTAACCCTTGGCGGTGATTCTTGAGGCCAAGTGCGCCAGTTCTTTCCCCGGTTCCCGAAAATGTTCGAAGGTTTCGGTTGAGAACACCAAGTCATACTCGTTACGGAGATCCCCGCCGGGAAAGAAGTTTGGATCGTAACCATCCGCCTGGTACCCCGCTCGCTCTAGCAGGGTTTTTAATACTGGGGCGTAGCCGCACCCGTAGTCCAGTACCGTCCGGATATTGGGGCAAGTTCGTTTAACCACATCGATTTTTTCCTGAAACATATTGACATAACCCTCGTTGTCCAAGCTGTTTTCATGTTCCAGGTAACGTTCTTTCTCCTGCTTTGAGCCAATAAAGAATTCGGGCGGAACAAAAATAAGGCAGCATTGGGAACACAGCCAATATTCCCTTCGATCAGCTTTAAGGCAGAGATCAGATGAGTGGTGGTCGCAAAGAGGGCATTCCATTGGATATGGCTATAGATTAAGTTGTTTTATATAACTTTTATTTAACTTGCTTCTACGCAAGTGGCAGTTATAATCACGTAAAAAATATTGAGTTGGGTCTCTAATTTCACCTAGTTGTTAAAGTACTCGGAGCATAACATGGTAGCTTATGTTAATGGAAACGGGGTGCGCCCTGGTTACGTGGTTAAGTACAACGATAAAATTTATCGAGTCATGACCTCTGAACACCGATCACCTGGAAAGGGGCGGGCTTTTTGTCAGGTTAAGCTGAGAAACCTTTTGGATGGTTTGCAGACCGAGGTGAAGTTTCGCGCCGATGAGCAGGTTGAGCGTTTATCGCTGGAACAAGTAACGATGGAATACTTGTATAGCGATCCTTCGGGCTACTGTTTTATGAATTGTGATACCTATGATCAGGTGTTCCTCGAAGAGGCCCTGCTGAAGGATGTGATCAAGTACCTCCTACCTAACACCCGGGTTCAAGTCGAATTTTACGAAGAAAAACCTCTCGGGGTTGCGCTTCCGGAAACCGTGGACCTCGAGGTAACGGATACCGACCCACCGTTCAAAGGGGCTACTGCCGCAGGGGGCGGCAAACCGGCAACGATGGAAACCGGACTCGTGGTCACCGTCCCCAATTTCATCGAAATCGGAGAGAAAGTTCGGGTATCGACATCTTCCGGCGAATATCAGGAGCGCGTGAAGAAGTAGTTTGCTATTCGCCTGCCACATCTTTTTCGTATACCAGGATAAGAAACTTTCCCCTCCCCTCCGTGAAGTTATTTTTTCTTTTCCGTTGAATATTCATCGGTTGTCTCCCGGCGCGACCTAGTTTGCCTGCAAGTTACGGGCGTGGCTAAGCGCCGGTTTCATTTGATTTGACAATAAAGAGCGATTTCACTTATATTGGCGTAAGTAGGTTATTTGTCTGATGTTGAGCAACCTATCAGGTTGCCGTTTACCCCGCCTCAGGGTGGTCCATACGAAAACTCGCCGTGCAGCAAGCCTTGTCTGAACATTCATTGAGTGCAGTAGAGTTGGCGCTAAACTCAAGCCTCGTGGTTAAGGGGGTTTTGTTGCTCCTGCTTGTTTTTTCCGTTTTGTCGTGGGCGATTATCCTGCAGAAATACACCTTTTTTCGAAACGCGAAATCTGAGGATAAGCGGTTCCTGACGTATTTTTCAAAATCTGAGAATTTAACGAACGTTTACCATTATTCCCGAGAACTCAACTACAGCACTGTGGCCCGGGTATTTCTGACCGGGTACCGTGAGTTGTATTTGTTCAAAGAAGTGGCAAAACCCGAAAAAAGCGTTAAGGGTAAGGGGAAGTCTCCGCAGGAAGAACTCATAACCGGAAAAGACATCAAAGGCATCGGCCTGGCGCTCAGCAAGGCGGTCAACGCTGAAATCGCGCGCCTGTCTCGGCGGCTGGATTTTCTTGCAACGACAGGGAGCACAACACCATTTATTGGTTTATTCGGGACTGTCTGGGGGATTATGCATTCATTCAGCGCGATCGGGGTTCAGGGGTCGGCCAGCATCGGCGGGGTTGCGCCGGGAATTGCCGAGGCGCTTATTGCCACTGCAGCCGGGCTTTTTGCGGCGATTCCCGCGGTAGTTTTTTACAACTACCTGAGTGACAAGATTCGCAAGTTCACCAGTGACATGGACGATTTCTCGCAGGATTTCATATTCCTCGTGGAAAAGAATTTTACTGAAGATTCCTAGCTCGTCGAGATCCCCAGTTTAGACCTGACTTGACCGTCACTATCCAATGAATCTGTAAAGGGTATTTCATGTTGAGAAGACGGCGGCCTATGATGTCGGAGATCAATGTGACGCCCTTTGTGGATGTCATGCTGGTTCTTTTGGTGATCTTTATGATCACCGCTCCCCTGATGCAGCATGGTCTGGATGTACAACTCCCCAAAGAGTCCACTACATCCATTCCGGTTAAGGATATCCCGACGGTGACGGTGAAAAGCAACAAAAAGATTTTCTGGAATCAGGATGAAATTGTAAACCTTCTGGTTCTCACGCGAAAGGTGGAGGACTACCTCGGCCAGTACAAAGATGGTGGAGTTTATTTGAGAGCCGACAAGACGCTTGATTACGGATTTGTTATGCGGGTGATTGCTACGGTGCGGCGAGCCGGGGTGGAGAATATCGGGATGGTGACCGAGCCTTGAATTCATGCGCTACGTCAAGATGCTGCAGGAAAGAATCGATACGGTTAAGCGAGTTTGTCCCAACATACGACTGGAATTTTTGCAGTCGACCGATTTTAATCAGATGCTGGTCAACTCGACCTTTGTGCATCTGCTTGCGTTGACGATTTTGTTGTTTCTTCCTTCCCCAAAATATCAGGAGCTGATCGTTATCCCCACATTCAAGTTAGACATCATAGCTTTGGAGCCCGGAAAGAAGACAGCCTCTCCGTCGGCAGTGGGTCAGAAAGAACGCTCGCCAAAACCCATAGCAAAAAAGGTGGTGGCCAAACGATTGCCACCCTCGAAACCTGTTGCCGAGAAAACGGAAACGATCCGGAAGCAGTTGTCGGACCTTGAAGCGCTGGGGAGTGCGGTGCCTGAAAAATCCTCCAAATCGGTTCTCAAAGAGTTGGATCAGTTGGCCCGGCTCTCACCCGGAATTCACGCGAAGAAGATTCCGCCACCGAAGCCAATACAGAAGAAGGCCTTGGGGGTAAAGAAAATACAAAAACCGCGAGAGCTTCCACTAGAAACCAAGTCCGCAGCGCCCCCTCCCTTGACGGGTGGTCTTCTGAAGGATTTTGAGGAATTAAAGATGAAGGAGGTAGCTCAGCCGAAAACAATTGCGGTAGAAAAAGACGTGAGTAGGAAGGCGGCACGGGCGGAGGAACGGGAATTGGCCGTCTTGGCTGAACGGCCGCTAGAACTCAAGGCGAAAAAAGCTACAGAAGGTAAATCCGATCTCCTAAAAGAACTGGACGCAGCGATGGCAGAAGATCAGGTTGCCCTTTCTACTATTCCGGAAAAGGAAGAACAGTTGAAGAGCCTGGCCCCCG